>DAIDKC010000174.1 GCA_027451045.1 Holophagaceae bacterium
CTGGTCCAGCGGTTCGAGGAGGACGTCCACGAGGTCGTGGCCGCCATCGAAGCGATTCCCGAGAAGGCCGTGGACAAGGTCCACGAAGCCGAGGCCGCCATCGAGACGTTCTGGCGCGACTTCGTGGCCAATGCCTCGCCCCAGGTTCCCACCGCCGTCCACAACTACGTCCAGGGCTCCCTTGAGGGCCTGAAGGCCAAGATCAAGTCCCTGTTCTAAGACAACTCGTTCCACTCCTTTGCCGGTCACCCCGGCCCCTCCGGAGAACATCATGAGCCAGCCTCTGTTTGGCACGGGTCTATTGACCCTCACCCCCGCTGGCACGACCCCGACGCCCATCCAGGTGGCCGTGCTCAAGGACGTCAGCTTCGACATCAGCTACACCAAGAAAGACCTGATCGGCAATCTCCAGTTCCCCGTGGACAGCGCCAAGGGTGAAGGCAAGTTCACCGGGAAGGCCAAGTCCGGCTTCTTCGCCGGCGGCCTCATCAACGCGATCCTGAGCGGATCCACCACCACCACCGGCTCGACCATCGGGATCTTCGGCGAGACCTGGGCCATCCCCAGCACGCCGTTCACGGTGACTGTGGCCCAGTCCGCGACATGGGTGTCCGACCTGGGCGTCTACGACGCCACGGCCATGAAGTTCCTCACCCGCGTGGCCTCTGCTCCCGCGACGGGCCAGTATTCCGTGGCGGCGGGCGTCTACACCTTCGCAGCGGCGGACACGGGCCACAACGTGCAGATCAGCTATGACTACACCTCGGCTACCACTGGCACGACCATCAAGCTCACGAACCAGATGATGGGCGCCAACACGGTCTTCGGGCTGAAGCTCTACAACAACTACCAGGGCAACACGAACAGCGCGAAGTCCTCTGGCATCCTCATCCCCGCCGTGGTGATCCCCAAGCTGTCGCTGGCCTTCAAGAACTCCGACTACATGGAGAAGTCCATCGACTTCGAAGTGGTGGCGGACCAGTACGGCAACATCGGCACCTTCTTCACGGGGAACTAAGCCATGCGAACCGTGAAGCCCCTCACCTACGGCGTGGTGCGCAAGAACTCGGACGTACTCAACGCCCTCCAGGGCGTGCAGGGGTTCGACGATGCGGTCCCCGCCTCCATCGCCCTGCTCAAGTTGGCCGATCCTCCCTTCACGGACGAGGAGCTGGACGACATGACGCCGGGCGGCATCGTCGCCACCGCGGGAGATCTCTACCGCGCCACGTTCGCACGCCCGGAAGAGACCGCCCCAGCTCCGACGAACCCCTGAGCTGGGGCGACCTCACAGGGTTGCTTATTTCCGGCACGGGGTGGACCTTCCAGGAATTGGACGCTTCACCCTGGCCGGACGTGCTGGACCTCCTCGAATACTGGCGCACGTCTCCCCCGGTGCATGTGCTGGTGCGGGCCTACCTGGGCTACGAGGTGCCGGAGGAAGTCCAGCCGATGACGGACGCGGAAGTGCAGGCGTGGTTCCAGGGGATCCAGGGGAGAAGCGATGTCTGACCAGGAAGTTCAAGTCAAATTCAGCGGCAACGTAGGCGATCTGCTCTCCGGGATGAAGAGCGCCCAGGAGAGCGTCGCCACGGCTACGGAGGGCATCAAGGGCGACATGGGGGCCCTGTCCGAAGCGTTTGAAAGCATGGGGCCGGCTGCCCTGGCTATCGGGGGCGTCGGTCTCGCGTTCGAGGGGCTGAAGGAGGCCATCGAGGACGTCCAGCGCTCGTTTGAGCAGTTCAAGGAGTTGAGCGAAAGCATGGAGGCCCTGCACCTCCGGACGGGAGCTTCCTACGAGCAGCTGACCGTCATGAACAACGCCATGACCCTGGCGGGAGGCACTACGGAGCAGTTCCAGTCCGTCCTGCGGTCCCTGGGCATGCGCATGGCGACGAACGCTGAACTGTTCGTGGCCAACGGCGTGGCGGCCAGCAAGGCAGATCTGGAACACCAGGACCTGATGACCACGCTGGAGAAGAGCATCCAGGTCATCGAGGGGATTGAGGATCCTGGGCGCCGGGCCGAGGTGGCTGTGGCTCTCTTGGGGGGACGCGCCGGCCAGGCGCTCCCCATGCTCCTGCGTATGAACGAAGTGCTCCAGAAGAACGGCCAGACGTTGGCCGACCTGGGGGCGAACATTGACACTGACTCCATCGCCAAGATGGACCAGATGATCGAGGCCGAAGGGCGGCTGAAGGCAGAACAGCAGGGACTTGATCAGCAGCTGTCAGAGAGCGGGTTCACCCTCCACCACCTTGCCGAAGAGATTGACTTGGTCTGGTCCAGGTATGAGGTCATCGCCTCTGGAGGGACGGGGCTCACCGAAAAGGAGACCGCCGCAAATCAAGGACTGGCTAAATCCCTAAAGGTCGTGGAAGAGAGCATGAAGGCGCTCTCCTCCCCGGGTATGGCATTGCATGATCTGCTCCAAAGACTCAAGGGTGCTGCGTCCGGATGGGGGGGAGAGTCATCCGGAGGCGGGACATCCCAGTCTTGGGGAGAAGAGTCCGCAGGCAAAGGCTCAGGAGAGAAAGGCAACCGCGGGGAAACCCAGCAGGAACTCCAGGCTCAACTTGAAGCCGCCAAGAAGGCCGCTGCGGAGCATCTCCAGATCGTGAAGCAGAACCTGGACGAGGAGGCCCGGGAAGCTGTCAACACGACCCAGCGCATGATCCAGGCGGACAAGGATCTCGTCGCCGCCAAGAAGATGGACTTTGACGCCATGCGGAAGGATGTCCAGGCGCTCTACGACAAGGAATACGAGACCGTCTGGAAAACGCTCGAGAAGGAGCGCCAAGCGATGGCCGGGAAACCGGTGGAGCAGAACGCCATCCTCATCAAAGAGAAGGAGCTTGAGCAGCACTACCTTCAGCAGACCGCGGCCCTGAAACAGGAGGCCGCGAAGCACGATGAGGAACTCCGGAAGGAAGCGGAGAAGGAGCAGGCTGCCAGCCTGAAGCGGATGCTGGAGGTCAAGAAGCTCCAGGTGGCCGAGGAGGAATCGGAGACCAAGAACCACTTCGCGGTGATCAAGGCCCAGCTCGATCAGGAAGTGGCGATGGGCCAGCTCGGCGGGAAGCAGGAATTGGCCGCCAAGAAGCAGATGTTGGACGATGAATGGCGCATGGAGTCCGAGATGTTCGCCCGCAAGCTGCTGGCGGAATCGAACGACGAGGTGGCCTTCCAGAAGCTCCTGAACGAGCGCCTGACGGCGGAACGGAAGTATGAGGCGCAGGTTCAGGCCCTGCGCGATCAGGCGGACCAGCAGCGCAAGCAGAAGTTCGACAACGCCTGGAACACGCTGAGCAGCGGGTTCCAGAGCAGCATCACCGGCATGGTGCAGGGCACGGAAACCCTGGGCCAAGCGTGGAACAAGATGCTTGGCTCCATGGAGATGGCTGCCCTGAACACCTTTATCCAGATCGGCATGGATGAGGCCAAGCAGTTTGTCGAGTCCCAGGTACTCTCCCACACCACGGCGGCCACGAAGGTGGCGGACAATGCAGCGGTCGCAGGCACGGCGGCGGCGGCCTCAGCTGCTCAGGACGGCCCGTGGGGTTGGGCCACGGCTATCCCGATCGGTCTGGGCGTGGCGGCGGCGGCCCTGGCCATGTTCTCCGCTGAGGGCGGCTGGGATCGCGTCCCCGCCGATGCCGTGACGCAGCTCCACAAAAACGAGATGGTGCTTCCCGCGAACCTCGCGGAAGGCGCTCGCAACACCTTCGCGGCGGCTGCCCGGGGCGGTGGCGGCGGAGGGACCACGATCAACGCGCACTTCCACGGCGCGGTGGACGCCGAGGGATTTTTCCGGCAGAACCAGAGCGCCATCATGAAGACCATCAATGAGGCAGTGCGGAACGGGAGGATGCGGTGAGCGGCCTCATCTTTCCGACCCTGCCCGGCATGGGGATCGCCGTTAAACGGACGCCCGTGTTCTCCACACAGGTGGCCGTGGCTGCCAGCGGAAAGGAACTCCGGGCCAGTTACCAGAGCACGCCCCGGTGG
>DAIDKC010000175.1 GCA_027451045.1 Holophagaceae bacterium
CGGCGGCGAAGTTCTCGCTTCGCTTCTCCAGCCCCTCGCCCATGACGTACTTGGTGAAGCGGCGGACGCTCAGCTTCTCTCCGATCTCGGCGGTCTTCTGGCTGAGGTACTGCTGCACGGTCAGGTCCGGATTCATGATGAACGGCTGCTCGAGGAGGCAGACCTCCTTGAAGATGCTGTTCATCTTGCCCTCGACGATCTTCTCCACGATGTTCTGGGGCTTGCCGGTGGCCAGGGCCTGCTCGGTGGCGATGCGCTTCTCGGTGTCGAGGAAGGTCTGGGTGACCTCGTCCTTGGTCACGAAGCGGGGGGCTGGATCCGCGGCCGCGATGTGCATGGCGATCTCCTTCACCATGCGCTGGAAGGCCTGGTTGCGCGCCACGAAGTCGGTCTCGGCGTTCACCTCGACCAGCACCCCGACGCGGCCGCCGGGATGGATGTAGGCCTCGACGATGCCCTCGGCCGCGATGCGGTCGGCCTTCTTGGCGGAGGCGGCCAGGCCCTTCTTGCGCAGCCACTCGATGGCGCCTTCCATGTCGCCGTTGGTCTCCTCCAGGGCCTTCTTGCAGTCCATCATGCCGAGGCCGGTCTTCTCGCGCAGCGTCTTCACATCCTGGGCGGTGAATGCCATGTCGTCTCTCCTGGTGCGTGCGGGATCTTCAGCAAAACAGCCATCAGCAGCGGGGCCGCCGATGGCTGGGAACGGGGTGGGCGGCTGGTCCGGGGGCGTCCGCGCGGGCTAGCCCTCGGCCTCCATCTTCTCGGCCATCATCTTCTTCATCTCGTCGCTGTCGCCCTTGTCCCGGAAGGACTGGCGGCCCTCGAGGATGGAGTCGGCCACGCGCTCGGAGAAGAGCAGGATGGAGCGGATGGCATCGTCGTTGGCGGGGATGACGTAGTCCACCATGTCGGGATCGCAGTTGGTGTCCACGATGCCCACGACCTTGATGCCGAGCTTCTTGGCCTCGGTGACGGCGATGTCCTCGCGGTGGGGATCAATGACGAAGAGGACGTCCGGCAGCGCGCGCATGTCCCGGATGCCGTGGAAGGAGGCCTCCAGCTTGAGGCGCTGGCGGTCGAGGTGCAGCAGGTCCTTCTTGGAGAGCATGGCGGTGCGGGCGGGATCCGCCAGGGTGGCCTCGATGTCGCGGAACTTCTCGAGGCTCTTCTTGATGGTGGCGAAGTTGGTGAGCATGCCGCCCAGCCAGCGGTTGTTCACGTAGAAGGCGCCGCAGCGCTGGGCCTGCTCGGCGATGAGCTCCTGGGCCTGGGGCTTGGTGGCCACGAAAAGGAAGCTCTTGCCCTCGCTGGCGGCCTTGGTCAGGAAGTTCGCGGCCTGGTTCCACAGGCGCAGCGTCTTCTGAAGGTCAATGATGTAGATGCTGTTGCGCGCCCCGAAGATGTACTTCTTCATCTTGGGGTTCCAGCGCTTGGTCTGGTGCCCGAAGTGGGCACCGGCCTCGAGGAGTTCCTTCATCTGGATGGCAGCCATGCTGGCCTCCCGGTTCAAGCGGCGGATCGAAGGTGCCGCGGGTGGGATGGAAGGCTCAGGGTGGGTCCCCTTCGCCCGAATCGTCCGCGGACGCGGACCGGTGGAAAACGGAAGGGGGATCCGAGGATCCCCCTTGCCGGAAAACGGACTAGCGCTTGCTGAACTGGAAGCGGCGACGGGCGGCCTTCTGGCCGGGCTTCTTCCGCTCCTTCATGCGGGGATCACGGGTCAGGAGGCCGGCGCCGCGCAGGAGGGACTTGAGCTGGTCGTTGTATCCGAGGAGGGCGCGGGAGATGCCCATGCGGATGGCCGAGGCCTGCCCGGCGGGGCCGCCACCGGTCACGGTGATGATCATGTCGAACTTGCCGTCCAGGTCCGCGAGCACCAGGGGCTGGTGGACCATCATGCGGAGCACGGCGTTGGGGAAGTAGTTCTCCAGCGTGCGCCCGTTGACGGTGATCTTGCCGCTGCCGGGGCGGAGGAAGGCGCGGGCGGCAGCGCTCTTGCGGCGGCCGGTTCCGTAGTTCTGGGTGATGGCCATGGGATCCTCGGTTCTACTTCTGGATGGTCAGGACCTGGGGCTGCTGGGCGGCGTGCTCGTGCTCGGAGCCCGCATAGACCTTCAGCTTGCGGTACATCGCGCGGCCCAGGGGGCCCTTGGGCAGCATGCCCTTGACGGCGCTCTCGATGACCCGCTCGGGGAAAGTGGCCTGCATCACCTCGGCGCGGGTCTCCACCATGGAGCCCGGCTGGGTGGTGGTGCGGCGGTACATCTTCTGGGTGCCCTTCTTGCCCGTCAGGACGGCCTTGGAGGCATTGATGACGATGACGTGGTCGCCGGTATCGAGGAAGGGGGTCCAGGTCGGCTTGTTCTTGCCGGAGAGGACCTCGGCCACGGCGCTGCTCAGGCGGCCCACGGGCACCCCGGTGGCGTCCACGAGGAACCACTGGCGCTTCAGATCATTGGCTTTCGGAAAGAAGGTGCTCATGGCCTGCTCCGGATGCGTGCTCGATCCGCGAAGACACCAGCCGCAGGGCGGCGAGTCCGCAGAAGGAAGAGCTTATCGTCCGACCCGCGGCGGGTCAAGGCGGGATTTCCCCGGACCAGGAGGACGTCAGGCCCCGATCAGCCGCCAGAGTTCCTGGGCGACCCGCGAGGCACCCAGCCCGTCCACGAGCGCCATGCCATCCCGGACCTGCTCCTGCCGGCCATCCTGGCCCTCGGGCCCCAGCCACCCCGCGAGGGCTTCCGCGGCCACGGCCGGATCCACCTCCGTGCCCAGGCCCAGATTGAAGCAGCCGTTCGCCTGCGCCAGGTCCCCGAGGATGGCGTGCTGGCGGTCGTTCTGGCCCCACGCCACCGCCGGGATCCCCAGGCAGAGGGCCTCGGAAAGGGTCACGCCCGCGGCGCACCAGAGGGCGTCGAACTCAGGGAGCCGGCGCGTGAGGCCCGGGAGGTCCCGGACCACGGTGCAGCCCGGGAAGGGCGTGCCCTGGATGCCGTTGGGGGCCAGGAGCGTACAGGTCCCCCGCCAGCGGTCCTCGGCCGCCAGACCCGCCAGGAGGTCGAAGGCCCGCTGGGCCAGGTTCGGGCCGTCGCTGCCGCCGAAGGTGACCAGCAGCTTGTGGATGGCGAGCGGTTGCAGGGGCATCCGTTTGGGGCGCAGGTCCAGCGCCGCGCGGGCCACGACGATGAAGGGCGAGCCGCGCAGCACCCGGCAGGCGCCGTGGCGGGTCTCGAAGGGGCGCACCTTGCGGCCGTCCACCACCCGCACCGGATGGTCCGGCCAGGCCACGCCCTCGAGGAAGGGCTGGAACAGCAGGTCCGCGACCTCGTGGGCGTCCGTGTCGTCCTCCATCACCGCCACCTTGAGGGGCCGCAGGGCCTCCAGGCTGGCCGCCGTCGTGTCCCACTGGTCCACGAGCACCACCGCGGCCCGGGACTTGAGATCCGCGGGCAAGGGCGCGTGCAGATCCTCACCGAGGTACCTGGCCTCGCAGGACAGGGGCTCCCCGAGGAAGGGGTGGGTGCCGCCACCCACCCGTCGCGCCCGGTCATCCCCCGAAATGGCGATGGCACATCGGCCCCCCTGGGCGTGCCAAGCCTCCTGGAGGGCGAGCGCCCGGGCCACATGGCCCAACCCGAGGCGCAGATCGGCGTGGATACGGAGGATCAGCAGGGGGGGCATGATCGGGAGAGTCTAGCTCTGAGGCGGGGAAGAGGGGAAGGGAAAGACGAAAGGGCTTGAGGACCCGACCGCCACCATGTATAGACATTGGCCAGCCCATCCGGAGCCAACCGTGTCGATCGTCGAGCTTCCTCAAGCCCCAGGGGCCCTTTCCGCCCGGACCATGGGCATCCTCTCCATGGCGATGGCAATCTTTTGTTTCCCCATCGGACTGGTCCTTGGCATCCTCGCGCTGGTCATGCACGCCAAGGCGAAGGCCGCCTTCGCCGCCCAGCCCGGATCGTTCCGTCCCGTGACCCGCACCGGTCTTGTGACGGGCCTCCTCGGAATCATCCTGACCCTATTCATGACGGGCATCCTCTACATCGGGATACGGATACTGCTCGATGCGCGTCCCCGCAGGCAGGACCGTGAGGCCGTGGCCAACCTCCACACGGCCATGGGGGAACTCGCGTCGGCCTACCAGCAGGAGCGGGCTGAAACGACCCTGCCGAAGGATCTGGCGGCCGGCCTGGAGGCCAGGGCCCAGGAGCTCAACCGGACCGAGGGGAACCCCTGGCAGGCGGATCGCCCGGCCTTCACGTTCCAGATCCTGGAGGCCCCCACCCCGGAGGCTCTGGAGGCAGCCGCCAGCACGCGGGCCACGCAGCGGGGGCAAGTCGTGCTCCTGGTCTCCCCGCCGGATCCCTCCCGATCCAAACCCTGCCTCCTCGCAGGAGCCGTCCGGATCCATCCGCTGTGGGAGGACCCTACCGTCCGGAGCGAGTCCCGGGTGCTGAACTGAGGGGGCATCGGGGGCGCGCCCGCCCCCCCGTCCAGGAGCCCGCGGAGGGCGGATGGGGGTCGGTACGACCGCGGCGCTGACCTGCGAATCAGAGCCAGGGATGCCCCTCCGCGAAGCCGGGCCGGGGATCGGCGATCACCGGCGCCTCGGCCACGGGCCACCCGTCCTGGAAGTAGGCCTCCTTGTAGCGGACATAGCGCTGCCAGAGCTGTTCCGCCAGGGCCCGCTGGCCGGACGTCAGGTCGCCTTTCACCACGGCGGGCCAGCCGGCCACGAGGGTGTGGGGCGGGGCCGTGAACCCCTCGCGCACCAGGCTGCCGGCCGCCACGAGGCACCCCTCCCCGATCTCGGCACCATCCATGATCGTGGTGCTCATGCCGACGAGGACGTTCCGCCGGAGGGTGCAGCCGTGCAGCATGACGTTGTGGGCGATGCTGACCTCCTCCTCGACGAGGAGCGGCCACTTCGCGTTGGTGACATGGAGACAGCAGGCGTCCTGGACGTTGCTGCGGGCCCCGATCCGGATCCAGTTCACATCCCCGCGGATCACGCAGTTGAACCAGATGCTGGCGTCGTCCCCGATCTCGACATCGCCAAGGACCAGGGCGCTGTCGGGGATGAAGACGCGGGATCCCAGACGGGGGACCATGCCTTGGAAGGGACGGATCATGGGGCGCTCCGGAGCGGAGAGTCTACCCCACCGTCAGGAGGCCGGTCTTCACCAGGGTGAGCCCCAGGGAGGCCACGATCAGCCAGAGAATGAGCCCCTGGAGGAAGGGGCGGAAGCCCACGGTGCGGAGGGCCTCCCGGCTGAGGCCGGCGCCGATGAGGAAGAGCGTCAGGACGAGGGCGTGGTTGGCCCCGAGGGCCACGAGGTGACCGGCGCCGTGGAGGGCGGGCACCCAGGTCACCAGGGCGGCCATGGCCAGGAAGCCGGCGATGAACCAGGGCTTCTTCACGGGCATGGCGTCCGCTGCCGCCTCCTTGTTGTTCCGGGCGTGAATCATCCCGACGCCCATGGTGACGGGCACGATCCACAGGGCCCGGGCCAGCTTCACGGTGGTGGCGACCTCCAGCGCGTGCTTCCCGTAGGCGAGGCCGGCGCCCACCACGGAACTGGTGTCGTGGATGGCCAGGGCCGCCCAGAGCCCGAAGGGGGTCTGGCCCAGGTGGAAGAAGTGGCCGATGGGCGGGAAGATCAGCAGGGCGATCGCGTTGAGCATGAAGACCGTGGCCAGCGCCACGGACACCTGGTGCCCCCGGGCCCGCATGACGGGGGCCACGGCGGCGATGGCGGCGCCGCCGCAGATGGCGGTGCCCACGGCGATGAGGAGGCCGGCGTCGCGGTCCACCTTGAACATCCGGGCCAGCCAGAGGCCCATGAGGATGACGAAGGTGAGGCTCATGGCCGTGATGCCGAGACCGTGGAGCCCCACCCGGGCCACGGTGTGCAGGTTCATGCCGGCCCCCAGGCCCACCACGGCCAGGGGCAGGATGCGGTGGGTCCAGGTCCGGGTCAGCTCCTGCTTCGGATTGCCGAAGATCAGGGAGATGGCCATGCCGGCCAGGAGGGCCTCGGCGGCCGTGACGAAGGGGGC
>DAIDKC010000176.1 GCA_027451045.1 Holophagaceae bacterium
ATCCCCGGGACCGAGCCCCTGGCCCTGGACGTGGCCGACGCCGCCTCCATCGAGGCTGCCGCCGAGCACGTGAAGCGCACCCACGGCCACCTGGACGCCCTGGTGAACAACGCGGGGATCATGCTCGACCGCATGGGCGACATCCTTGCCCTGGACGCGGACACGCTGCTCCGCACCCTCGGGACCAACAGCCTCGGCCCCCTGCGGATGGCCCAGGCCTGCGCGCCGCTGATGCCGCAGGGCGGACGCATCGTGAACGTGAGCAGCGGCGGGGGGCAGCTCAGCGAACCCTCCACCTGGGCCCCCGCCTACTGCATCTCCAAGACCACCCTGAACGCCATCACCGTGCAGCTGGCGGAGGCCCTGAAGCCCCGGGGCATCGCCGTCAATGCCGTCTGTCCCGGCTGGGTGCGCACGGACCTGGGCGGCCCCGATGCACCCCGCAGCCTGGATCAGGGTGCGGACAGCATCCTGTGGCTGCTGCTCCACGCAGGTCCGGAGGTCACCGGCGGCTTCTGGCGGGACGGCCAGCGGATCCCCTGGTAGTCCCTGCCCCGCCGGGTCCGGGGCCTGGTCCTCGCCCTGGCCGGGCGGTTCCGCCTGGACCGGCCGGGGCTCGGGATGGAGCGGCGTGGCTGGATCTGCGGGCAGAGGCGGCGGGCCAGGGACACCCTGGGCTGCACCCCGCTCGCACGCCAGCCGGGTTTCGAATCGGGCAGGCCGCAGCCCGTCACCGGAGCCAAGCGGGGCGACCGGAAGGAGGCTCCCGATCCCGGCGGAGGGGCTCCCAAGGCCGGGAAGCCCTCCGGCGGTATGCTGGGCCCATGCGCCTCCACGCCCTCCAGGACCTTCCCGTCACCGCCCTGGGCGCCGGCATCGAGAAGCGGATGCTGGCCGAAGCGGGCGCCGTCCCCCACGTCATGCAGTTCGTGCGCGCCACCTTCGCGCCGGGCCAGGTCGCGCCGGCCCATGCGCATGCCGACTGGACGGAAATCTTCTACGTCGAATCGGGCGAAGGCCTCCTCACGGTGGAGGGCGAAACCCATCCCCTGCGGCCCGGCGCGACCTTCCTCGTGGAGCCCGGCGAGCGCCACGAGATCGCCGGCGGATCCACCTCCGAGCTTGTGGTGATCTACGTCTCCATCAGGCACTGAACCTTCCCTCGCGGCGCTCCTGGCCTCGGATCACCTCGGGCTGGATGCCTGCTTCCGGGAGGCCGGGTGCGCCCTCGACACCGGCGATTGGGTCGCCGCGCACCGCGCCCTGGACCGGGGATGGATGCGTCTGGCGGTCCACATCCGGGCTGAACACAAGGCCCTGTTCCCCGCCCTGGCCGGGAAACCCGATCTTCAGGCGTGCCTATCCAGCCTCCGGGAGGACCATGACGCCTTCATGGCGGCCCTGGCCCGCGCAGTGAACGCCCTGGGCGCCCAGCCGCCCGATCCTGCCGGGGCCCGCGCCCTCCTGGCGGGGGTCCTGCCCCGTCTGGCCGCCCACAACCGCCGGGAGGAGGCCGAGGTCTACCCGCTGGCGGACGGCCTGGCAGGGGAGATGCGGGAGGCGCTGCTCCTGGCGGTCCGGCGGGAGCTGGCGGCCCTGCCGGCCCGCTACGGGGCCTGATCAGCCCTCCAGGGCCCGGAACCGGACGCCCTCCGGGACCTCCAGTCCGAAGACGTCCCGGAGGGTGGGGAGGAGTTCCTCCATCGCCAATTCCCGGCCCTCGACGACATCGCCTCGGATCTCCGCGTAGGCGCGGTTCCGCAGGAGGCGGCGCACCTCGGGCGAGGGCAGCTGGGCCGTGAGGGTCTTCACGAAGCGGGACTCCGGGTGGGTGGCCGTGTAGTGGTTGGCTACCTCGAAATCCACGGGATGCCTCGCCTCGGGCGCGAAGGCGTAGAGATCCTCCCAGGCGCCTCCATGCAGGGACTGGAGGACCCTGAGCGGCCCCTCCGGCACCACGCGGACGGCCGGGCTGAACGCGGCCAGGGATGAGCCATCCATGGGCACGGGACCCAGCAGGCCCTCGCCTCCGAAGCCCACATCGGCCAGCCAGTCCTGGCCCCCGACCGGCACCAGCAGCAGCATGTGGGTCCGCGGCAGAACCTCCAGGGCCCCCCAGCGGACCCGGGCCTCGCAGGCTCTGGGCTCGAACCCCACGGCCCGCAGGGCCGCCTGGAAGAGGGTGTTCTGCTCGAAGCAGTAGCCCCCGCGCCGGCGCCGTACCAGCTTGTCCTGGAGCGAGGCCAGGTCCAGCCGGATGGGCAGGCCCATCTGCACGTCGAGGTTCTCGAAGGGGATCCGGGTGGCATGGGCCAGATGCATGACCCGGAGCGTGGCCAAGTCGGGGCGAGCCTCACCTTCGAACCCGATGCGTCGGAAATACGCGGCGAGATCGAAGGCTGCGGTCACGGCACCGGGCCCCGGACCCTAGTCGGCCTGCTGCTGTTTCAGTTCCTGGGAGAACGTCTCCATCCACTTCGTGGAGAATGCGCCGGAGATGAAGTCCGGATGGTCCATGATGCGCCGGTGCAGCGGCACGGTGGTCTTGATCCCCTCGATGACGAGGGTGTCCAAGGCCCGGCGCATGCGGGCGATGGCCTCGCGGCGGTCCGCGCCATAGGCGATGAGCTTGGCCACCATGGAATCGTAGTGGGGCGGGATGACCGCATCCTGGTGCATGGCGGTGTCCACACGGATGCCAGGGCCGCCGGGGAAGTTCAGGGCCGTGATGCGGCCCGGACACGGCGTGAACTTGAAGGGGTCCTCCGCATTGATGCGGCACTCGATGGCATGCCCCTTCTGGACGACCTGCTCCTGGGTGAAGCTCAGCTTGCGGCCCGCCGCGATGTGGAGCTGCTCCTTGACGATGTCAATACCCGTCACCAGCTCGGTGACAGGGTGCTCCACCTGGACGCGGGTGTTCATCTCCATGAAGAAGAAGTCGCCCCGCTTGTCCAGCAGGAACTCGATGGTCCCGGCGTTGTAGTAGCCCACGGCCTTGGCGGCCCGCACCGCCGTCTCGCAGATGCGCCGGCGCAGGTCGGGCGTGAGCGCGGCGCTGGGGCTCTCCTCGATGAGCTTCTGGTGGCGGCGCTGGATGGAGCACTCGCGCTCACCCAGGTGCACCACGTTGCCGAAGAGGTCTCCCATGATCTGGACCTCGATGTGGCGGGGCTCCAGGAGGTACTTCTCCATGTAGACGCTGTCATCACCGAAGGCGCTCTTGGCCTCGCTGCGGGCGGTGTGGTACTGGTCCGCCATCTCCTCGGGGGAGTTCACGATGCGCATGCCGCGCCCGCCCCCGCCGGCGCTCGCCTTGACGATGACGGGATAGCCGATGTGCTCGGCCACCGCCAGGGCCTCCTCGACGGTCTCGATGACACCATCGCTGCCGGGCATCAGGGGCACGCCCGCAGCCTGCATGGTGGCCTTGGCCTGGGCCTTGTTGCCCATCTTGCGGATGATCTCAGCGCTGGGCCCGATGAAGTTGATCCCGCAGGCGAGGCAGACTTCGACGAAGTGGGCATTCTCGCTGAGGAACCCGTAGCCGGGATGGATCGCCTCGGCGCCGGTCGCCTCCGCGGCGGCGATCACCTGCGGAATGTTGAGGTAGGACTTGGCTGAGGGCGGCGGGCCAATGCAGACCTCCTCGTCGGCGAAGCGCACATGCAGAGCATTCCGATCCGCCTCGGAGTAGACCGCCACGGTCTGGATGCCCAGTTCCTTGCAGGCCAGGATCACCCGCAGGGCGATCTCGCCGCGGTTGGCGATGAGCACCTTCTTGAAAGGCGGGGCGTCCTCGGAGGCCGGGGCGCTCTTGGGAACCTTGCGCTTGAAAGCAGCGGCCATGGCCTAGCCCACCCGGACGGCGAACAGGCGCTCGCCGTATTCCACCGGCTGGCCGTTCTCCACCAGGACCTTCACCACTTCGCCCGCAATGTCGCTCTCGATCTCGTTCATGAGCTTCATGGCCTCCACGATGCAGAGGGTCTGGCCGGGCTTCACGAAATCCCCGGGCTGGACGTAGGGGGCGGAGGTCGGGTTGGGAGCCCGGTAGAAGGTGCCCACGATCGGGCTGGTGACGTAGTGGATCCCCGGCTCATCCGCGGGGGCCTCCGGCACCGCGGGCGCGAGGGGCGCGGTGGGCATGGAGGGCACGGCCAGGGGCTGGGCCAGCGGGGCGCCGAGCACCACCTGGGGCGCAGCCACCAGGGGGGCTGGGCCGTCCTTCCGGATGCGGAAGCGCATGTCCCCGGCCTCGAACTCGAATTCCTGGAACGGCTCCCGGCCCACCAGGGCGATCAGGGACTTGATCTCGTCCAGGCCCAGGCCCTGGGCCGTCGGCGGCCGGGGAGCGGCCTTGCGGGCGGGTGCGGGCTGGGCTGCCTTCTTCCGGGAGGTGCTCATGGGTACTCCAGCGTGCAGATCCTGCGTGGGAAGGGAACGAGCATACCAAGGCCAGAAGGATCAGGCATCCTCGGAGGTTCCGGCGACCCCTGCCGCGCCGTCCTTCCAGCGCTTGCGCGGACCGGTTTCTTCAGGTCGGAGTTCTTTCCTGGCAGCGTCCAGGATGCCGTTCAGGAATTGCGTGCCTTCCTGGTCGCTGAACTCCTTCACGATCTCGAGGGCCTCGTTGATGATGATCGGGAAGGGGATCTCCTTCGCGAACATCAGTTCGAAGAGGCCCAGCCGGAGCAGGTTCCGGTCCACCACGGCCATGCGGTGGATCTTCCAGTGCTCCGCGTAGCGCGCCAGGGCGGCGTCAATCTCCTCGAGGTGGCCATGCACCCCGTCCACCAGCCGGCGCGCATGGTAGAAGGCGTCCCGGTTCAGGTCCTGGATGGCGTAGAAGCCCGCGAAGACCTGGTCCGGGGCATAGCCCGTCAAGTCCATCGCGTAGAGCATCTGGAGGGCGTACTCGCGCCCCCGTCGGCGGACACCCATCTACTTCTTCCCCTTCGCACCCTTGAGGGCGTGGCCGAGGTCCACCATCTCCAGGAGGCTCTGGGCGGCTTCCCACCCCTTGTTGCCCATCTTGGCGCCGGCGCGGTCAATGGCCTGCTCCACCGAATCGGTGGTGAGCACGCCGAAGGTGAGGGGGACCTCGGCATCCAGGGCCACCTGGGCCGCGCCCTTCGTCACCTCGGCGGCGATCATGTCGAAGTGCGGCGTGCCGCCCCGGATCACGGAGCCCAGCACCACCACCCCCGCGTAGCGGCCGCTGCGGGCCGCCAGCTGGGCCGCCTGGGGCAGCTCGAAGCTCCCGGGGACGCGGAGGAGGTCCATCTGCTCGTCGCGGCCGCCATGACGGAGGATGCAGTCCCTGGCGCCTTCCACAAGGCGCTCCACGATGAAGTCGTTCCAGCGCGAGGCCACCAGCGCGAAGCGGTCGCCCTCATGCACGCGGATGTGGCCCTCAAAGATCCCCATGGGAACCCCCCGAAAGGTGGTCAAGAACGCAAAGCCTAACACGAACGCCAGACATCACCAGGGATGAAGGCGGAAGTGGCCGGCCGGCTTGCAGTTCCAGCCTCAACGCTCTGCGAGAATCCCTTCAGCCGCCAATGGGGCGGATCACTCGCGCCGGATTGCCTCCGACCAGGACATGCGGAGGCACGTCCCGGGTGACGACCGAACCCGCCGCGACGACCGAATCCTCGCCCACGGTCACGCCGCCGAGGAGGATGGCGCCCGCCGCGATCCAGACGTTCCGCCCGATCACGATGGGCCTTGCGACCACGGAGTCGCGCCGCTTGGAAGGCTCGAGGGGATGGCCCGAGGTGATGAGGCTCACGTTCGGCCCGATCAACACGTCGTCACCGATGTCAATCCCGCCAAGGTCGTACATGGTGCAGTTCTGGTTGATGAACACGTTCCGCCCGACGCGGATGTGCTCCCCGCCGGTCGTGTAGAACGGAGGGATCAGGAAGAGGCCCGCGTCCACTTCCCGGCCGATGAGCTCGCTGAACAAGGCACGCACCCGGTCCGCATCGTCGAACGCCAAGCGGTTGAGGACCCGGGTGAGCGCCATGGCCCGCTTGACGCTGGCCACCATGGCCGCCGATTCCGGCGTCCGGCGGGGAATGATTTTGGTGTCGCCAGCCTGCGACATGCGTTCCCCCCTCCGGGACGGGGCCGAGCGTGCGTGGCGGGACCCCGGAGCCGAGCCTCGGGACGGCCGGACCGACACCCAGCCAGGACGCGCATCCGGCACGGACGACCCGGATTCCGGTTCATCCGTGCCGGTGGGCGTGCGCCGGTAGCGGGAAGCTAGACCTGGACGGTGTCCGCCATCCCCCGGAAGTCGGGGATCTGGTCGAAGTTCATGTAGCGGTAGATGTCGGCGGCCTTCTTGCCGACGATGCCGATCTGCTCCATGTATTCCGCGACCGTGGGGATCCGGCCCAGCAGAGCGCAGATTGCGGCCAGTTCGGCGCTGCCCAGGTAGACCCGGGTGTCGAGGCCGAGGCGGTTCGGGAAGTTGCGGGTGGAGGTGGACATGGCCGTGCTGCCCTTCCGGATCTGGGCCTGGTTGCCCATGCAGAGCGAGCAGCCGGGCATCTCCAGGCGGGCCCCGCTGCGGCCGAGGATGCCGTAGTAGCCCTCCTGGGTGAGGACGTAGGCGTCCATCTTGGTGGGGGGTGCCACCCACAGGCGGGTGGGGATGTCGCTCTTCCCGTCCAGGAGCTTCCCGGCGGCACGGAAGTGGCCGATGTTCGTCATGCAGGAGCCGATGAACACCTCGTCTATCTTGTCCCCGGCCACGTCGCTGAGAACCTTCACGTCGTCGGGGTCGTTGGGGCAGGCCAGGATGGGCTCCTTGACCTCCGCCAGGTTGATCTCGATGACCGCGGCATAGTCGGCGTTGGCGTCCGGCGCCAGCAGCTCGGGCTTGGCGATCCAGGCCTCCATGGCCTTGATGCGCCGTTCCAGGGTGGGGCGGTGCTCGTAGCCATTGGCGATCATCCACTTCATGAGCGTGATGTTGGACGTCATGTACTCGATGATCGGTTCCTTGTCGAGGCGCACGGTGCAGCCCGCGGCGGAGCGCTCGGCCGAAGCGTCGGTGAGCTCGAAGGCCTGCTCCACTTTCAGCTTGGGCAGCCCCTCGATCTCGAGGATGCGGCCGCTGAAGATGTTCTTCTTGCCCTTCTTCTCCACCGTCAGGAGGCCCTGCTTGATGGCGTAGTAGGGGATGGCGTTCACCAGGTCACGCAGGGTCACGCCGGGCTGCAGCTCGCCCTTGAAGCGCACCAGCACGGATTCGGGCATGTCGAGGGGCATCACGCCCGTGGCCGCAGCGAAGGCAACCAGGCCCGAACCCGCGGGGAAGGAGATGCCGATGGGGAAGCGGGTGTGGGAGTCGCCGCCCGTGCCCACGGTGTCAGGCAGCAGCAGGCGGTTCAGCCAGGAGTGGATGACGCCGTCACCGGGGGCCAGGGACACGCCGCCGCGGTTCGTGATGAAGGGGGGCAGCTCGCGGTGGGTCTTCACGTCCACCGGCTTGGGATAGGGCGCGGTGTGGCAGAAGGACTGCATCACCATGTCGGCGGAGAACTGGAGGCAGGCCAGATCCTTCAGCTCGTCGCGGGTCATGGGGCCCGTGGTGTCCTGGGAGCCGACGGTGGTCATCTTCGGCTCGCAGTAGGTGCCCGGACGGACGCCCTTGCCTTCGGGAAGGCCGCAGGCGCGGCCCACGATCTTCTGGGCCAGGCTGAATCCCTTGCCGCTGTCGGCGGGGGTCACGGGCAGGCGGAAGATGGTGGAGGCGGGCAGGCCCAGGGCCTGGCGGGCCTTGGCCGTGAGGCCGCGGCCGATGATGAGGGGGATGCGGCCTCCGGCGCGCACCTCGTCGAAGAGCACCTCGGACTTCACCTTGAACTCGGCGATGACCTGGCCGTTCTTCAGGGCCTTGCCCTCGTAGGGTCGCAGCTCCACCACGTCGCCCATGTCCATCTTCGAGACGTCCAGCTCGATGGGCAGGGCGCCGGCGTCCTCCATGGTGTTGTAGAAGATGGGCGCGATCTTGCCTCCCAGGCACACGCCCCCGAAGCGCTTGTTGGGCACGAAGGGGATGTCCTCGCCGGTGAACCAGAGCACGGAGTTCGTGGCGGACTTGCGGCTCGATCCCGTGCCCACCACGTCGCCCACATAGGCGATGAGATGCCCCTTGGCCTTGAGGGCCGCGAGCTGCTTGAGGGGGCCCACCTTGCCGGGCTCGTCGGGCTCGATGCCGGGCCGGGGGTTCTTCAGCATGGCCAGGGCGTGGAGGGGGATGTCGGGGCGGCTCCAGGCGTCGGGCGCGGGGGAGAGATCGTCGGTGTTGGTCTCGCCGGTCACCTTGAAGATGGTGACGGTGAGGCTCCGGGGCACCTCGGGACGGCTGGTGAACCACTCGGCCTCGGCCCAGCTCTTCAGCACGTCCTTGGCGTTCGCGTTGCCCCGGTCGGCCTTGGCTTTCACATCCTCGAAGGCGTCGAAGACGAGCAGGGTGTGCTTCAGCCCCTCGGCGGCCAGGGCGCCCACCTTCGCGTCGTCCAGCAGGTCAATGAGGGGCTTGACGTTGAACCCGCCCAGCATGGTGCCCAGCAGCTCCGTGGCCTTCTCCCGGCTCACGAGGGGACAGGCTTCCTTGCCCTTGGCGACGGACTCCAGGAAGGCGGCCTTCACGCGGGCGGCGTCGTCCACACCGGCAGGCACGCGGTGGACCAGCAGGTCCAGGAGGAAGGCCTCCTCGCCCGTGGGGGGGGCCATGAGCAGGTCCATCAGCTCGTGGGTCTGGGGCTCGGTCAGGGGGAGGGCGGGAATGCCCAGGATGGCGCGTTCGGCGACGTGGTCACGGTAGGCTTTCAGCACGTTCATCTCCCCAAGAAGCGCCGCCCCGGCGCGGCCCGAACCCTCATTCTACATCCTGGGCCGCCCGGGGACTCCGATCCCAGGCGGCAACCAGCCTTCCGGTCCGCTGGCAGCCGCCCCGCTCAACCCCGCGCGCCCCGATGCCGATCTGCGGGACAGGAGGCGGAATCCAGGCATGGCCATCAAGCGGGTGCGGGTCGAAGAGCTCCGGCCGGGCATGTTCATCCACGACCTGAACTGCGGCTGGCTGGACCACCCCTTCATACGGCCCCGGTTCAAGGTCAGCCGGACCGCCCAGATCGAGCGGATCCGGGCGCAGGGGATCCGGGAGCTGTACATAGACACCGCCCGCGGGACGGATGTCCTCGAGGCGCCCACTCAATCCGCGATCCAGCGGGATCTCCACGCGCAGCTCCTGGAAGCGGCAGAGTCCCCCGCCCCCGCCGATCCCGCCCCCGTTCCCAGGGAGCAGGAGGTTCCCGTGGCACGGCGGATCCTCGGCGAGGCGGGCGAGGTGGTCGGGGGCCTGCTGCGGGACGTGCGCCTCGGGAAGCAGCTCGAACCGGCCCGGGCTCGGCCCCTGGTCAGGGCCATGCGCGCCTCCGTGATGCGCAATCCGGGCGCCCTGGTCAGCCTGGGGCGCATCAAGGAGGCCGACACCTACACCTTCCAGCATTCCGTCAGCACCTGCACCCTCCTGATCGCGTTCTGCCACGCCATGGGCATGGATGGCGAGGCGGTGGAGGAGGCGGGCCTGGGGGCCCTTCTCCATGATGTGGGGAAGATGAAGGTGCCGAACCGCATCCTCAACAAGCCCGGCTCCCTCACCGAGACCGAGGCCGCAACCATGAAGTCCCACGCGGCGATAGGCGCGGAGATCCTCGCGTCTGTCCCCGGCCTCCCGCCCCAGGTGGTCCGGATCGCCGCCGAGCACCACGAGCGGGTGGGCGGCGGAGGCTACCCCCGGGGACTCGCCGGGGAGGCCATCTCCCTGGGGGGGCGGATGACCGCCATCGTGGACGTCTACGATGCCATGACCTCCAACCGGGTCTACCACCGGAGGTCCGAGCCCACCGAGGTGCTGAAGCGCCTGCTGGAATGGGGCGGCACCCAGCTGGACCTCGACCTGGTGCAGCAGTTCATCCGGGCCCTGGGGATCTACCCGGTGGGTTCCCTGGTGCGCCTGGAGAGCGGGCGCCTGGCCGTGGTCCTGGACCAGGGCGCGGACCTCCTGAAACCCCGGGTGCGCCTCGTTCGGGACACCCGGTCCGCCACCCTCCTCCCGCCCCAGGACCTCGACCTGTCCGAGGCGGGTGCGGAGGCCATCCTGGACTACGAGGCCCCCGAGGACTGGGACATGGATCCCGCGGCCTACCTGTAGGACCCGCGCCGGCGCGGGCATGCTTTGAAGAATCGGATAGAGCGTGCAACATAGGTGCAGGGGCGCGAGCCGTCCCCGAAGGCCCCTGACGCCGCTATAGCTCAGCTGGTAGAGCGCCCGCCTTGTAAGCGGATGGTCGTTGGTTCAAATCCGACTAGCGGCTCCAGCCCCATGCCCCCGACGCCCGGCGCGGACGGGGCATCCAGGCTGCGGCTGCCGGGGCGACTCCGGAGCCGGGTCGGTCAATCGTGGCCGCAGCCGCAACCGCCCGAGAACTCGGGATGGAGCGAGGCCCGGACACCCTCCAGCCCTTCCTTCGCGATGAGGCTCGCGATGAGGAGGGCGGCTGCGGCATCGCACCACCAGAATCGCGGCGAGATCCAGAAGAGGAGGCTGCCCAGGAGGATGGCCGAGGAGAGTTGCATGCAGGCCCGACTGCACGCGGCGTCGCTGCGCAGGGCCCGGCTGTTCAGGACGGAGGCGGTCCTGACCTTCGCCCGCCACAGCAGGAACATGGCGCCCAGGCTTGCGGTTGAAATGAACAGCCCTGGAAGGGCGGTCTCCGGGGGGGCATGGTGCAGCAGCGGCGGGACCGCGCCCGCCGCCGTTCCCGCAGCGAGCACCAGGAGCATGCCTCCGATTCCGCGTGTGGCCAGTCGCTCCTTCCTGGATCCAGCCACGCCCCCAAGGCCTCCGTCGCGGCGGAACCGCCAGTAGATCAACGCCGCGG
>DAIDKC010000177.1 GCA_027451045.1 Holophagaceae bacterium
CGGTCCTGGAGGAGCATGGCCTTGTAGCGGCGGTTCTTCAGGAGGTCGGTGGCGGGGATGCCCCGGGCCTGGGCGTCCTTGAGGGTGGCGAGGAAGCCCTCCAGGTCCTTGGCGCGGTACTGAACCACCAGCAGGAGGGCGGGGGCGTTCGGGTCCACCCGGGCTCCGGGCGGAGCCTGGGCCATGATCTGCTGGATGATGTGCAGGGCACCCAGCGGATCCGTGTCTATCATCTGGTCGGCCCCCTTGAGGGCTGCCTCGTTCAGGACCGCGTCGGGATGCAGGGCCTGCGGGTGGCGACTCCACCAGACGAGGCCGCCGGCGGCCAGGAGGGCGGCAAGGCCCACGGACCAGGGCCACCGGCGCCGGGGAAGGGCTGCGGAGGGCCGGGGCAGGGCCACAGTGGGCTGGTCCTGGGGCCGCCAGGCGGGATCCAGGGCCGCCCGCAGGGCGTCGCCCAGCTCCTTGGCGGAGCCGAAGCGCTCCAGGGGATCCTTGGCCAGGGCCCGCAGGATCAGCTCCCGCAGGGCGGGGCTGAGGCCTTCCAGCCGTGTGATGTCCAGCTCCGGCGCGGGTTCGTTCAGGATGCAGTAGATGAGGGAGCCGTTGGTGTCGCCCTGGAAGGGCCGGTGCCCGGCCAAGCCCTCGTAGAGGATGACGCCCACGGCGAAGAGATCGGCCGAGGGCGTGGCCTTGCCCAGGCGCAGGTACTCGGGGGCCATGTAGGCCAGGGTGCCCACCACCTGTCCGGTCTGGGTGGCGTCCTGACCCAGCGACTTGGCCACGCCGAAATCCAGGATCTTCGCCACGGGCCGGCCGTCCTCCCGGGTGACCATGAGGTTGGCGGGCTTGATGTCGCGGTGGACGATGCCCTTGGCGTGGGCGGCCTGGAGGCCGTCGCAGACCTGGGCCATGACCTCCAGGAACTCCCGGGGCGTGAGCGATTGGTGCCGGAGCAGGTTCTCCAGGCTGGGGCCCTCCACTACCTCCATGGCGAAGTAGAGCAGGCCGTCGGCCTCGCCGAATTCGAAGATGGTCACCACGTGGGGATGGTGCAGCCCGGCGGCGGCCTGGGCCTCCCGGGCGAAGCGGGCCTTCAGGTCGCCCAGGGCCTCCGCATCCACCGGAGGCCGGATGGTCTTGAGGGCCACCTCGCGGCCCAGGGTCGTGTCCCGAGCCAGGAACACCTCGCCCATGGCCCCCTGGCCCAGGGAACGGAGGATCTCGAACTTGCCGATGCGGTCGGGCATGGGGCGCTCGCGGGACGATAGCCTACCTTAGCCGCTCGCGCAGGATGCGGGGTTCTCCGTTCGGGGGCGGGGCCTCAGCCCATGGCCTCGACGATGGCCTCACGGCGACCATCCAGGTAGGTGGCGGCCTGGGGCATGAGCTTGCGGTGGACGCCGTAGCAGAGGGCCGCCCAGGCCACCATCCCCGGCAGGAGGAAGGCCGGCGCGAGCCAGGCCAGGAGGGCATAGGTGCCTCCGAAGAGGACCGTGCTGGCCAGGGACACGAGCACGCCCAGAAGGACCAGGGGCAGGGGCATCTGGTTGTTGCGGAGGGTCGAGCGGTCAATGCGCCGGGGCATCCAGCCGCTGGTGAAGGATCCGAGGGCGCTCTGCACCAGGAAGAAGCAGATGGCCAGCGCCAGGGAGGCCGCGAGGGCGACCAGGGAAGGATGGAAGAGCGGCACCAGCATGGCGATGAGCAGGACGGCCTGGAGGCCCTGGTAGAGGGCGTAGCCCCGCAGCTTGCCCGCCAGGATCTGGCGGGTGTCGAGGGGCAGCAGGAAGAGGCCCTTCACGCCGTGCCCATCGAGGCCGAACTGGTTGTACTGGAACTGGTTCCCGAAGAGGGCGAGGTACGCGAAAGCCCCGGGCAGGGCCCAGAGGGCCTGGCCCTGGGCCCGGGCCATGGGGCCCTTGAGGAGCACGACGGTGAGCAGGGGCATCAGGAACCCGAACTTGCCGTGGTGGCTGCTGAGCAGGGTCCGGAACTGGAGCCGGGCCAGCCCGCCCAGGGGTGTGCGGAAGGACCAGAGCTTGGCCTTTCCACCGCGTTCGACTGGGGCCAGGGCCTCCTGCTCCCGCTCCAGGAGTCGCAGGGTACCCGCGGCCAGGAGCACGGTCAGGGCCAGGAGCGGCAGCTGGAGGAGCAGAGCCGTGCCCCAGTGGCCGGAAGGGGTCGCGTCGAGTCCCCGCACCGCCAGGGTCGTGGGGAGCGCCCGGAGGAAGGGGAGGAGGTGGGAAGCCGCCGCCTGGAGCAGGGCACCCCACGCGGGGGGGAGGCCGCGGCCGTGGCCGGGCTCCTGCATGGAGAGGAGCATGGAGGCGAGCCAGGTCAGCCCCAGCAGGATCCCGACCGCCAGCTTCAGGCGCTTGGCCACCCGCAGGGCCAGGCTGCCGAGCAGGAGCTGCAGGACCATCAGCAGCCCGAGGTGCTCCAGGAACAGCAGGGGCAGGAGCGGCAGCAGGGCGGGCCGCCCGAGGGCCAGCCCGAGGCAGAAGACCAGGAGCCCCAGGGCGAGGCATCCGGTGAGGAGGTCGCCCAGTCCCGCGATCAGCTCGGCCAGCAGCAGCCGAAGCCGCCCCAGGGGGAAGGCCCGGTACTGCTCCCAGCTGAGCTTCTTGGAGCCCCCCAGCAGGGCGCCCAGCAGTGCCCCGGGGCCCACCAGCCCCGCCAGAAGGGCCCCGAGGACCAGGATGGGGGCCTCGGCGTTCGGTCCGGCCAGGCGCGGCGCCAGGGTGTAGCCGGCCATGAAGAGGCCGAAGCCCGCGGGGACCGCCACGAAGGTGGCCAGGACGACCCCGATCAGGACCAGGGCCCAGACCCCCTGCTTGGTGAACTCGCGAGTGCTGCGGCGGAGGGAACCCTGGACGTGGGCGGCGAGGAGGGCGCGGACCGGGCCTACAGCCACGACAGCTCCCCGGTCTGGGCCCCGCCCACCAGATCCACGAAGAGGCGCTCCAGGCTTTCGGCTCCCTGGCGGAGCTCCTCCAGGCGGCCCGCGCCCTTGAGGCGGCCCTCGTCCAGGATGGCGATCTGGGGGCAGAGCTTCTCCACCACCTCCAGGATGTGGCTGGTGAGCACCAGCGTGACGCCCCGGGCCTGGAGCCCGAGCAGGATGTCCTTGATGGTGCGGTTGGTGACGGCGTCAATGCCCTCGAAGGGCTCGTCCAGGAAGAGGATGCGGGGGGCGTGCAGCAGGGCCGCGCAGAAGGCCACCTTCTTCTTCATGCCGAAGGAGTAGTCCGCGATGGCGGTCTTCGGGCCGGGTTCCAGGTCCAGCTTCTCGAACAGCTCGGCGGCCCGCCGGTCAATGATGGCGTCCTCCAGGCCGTACATGCGCCCCACGAACCGCAGGTACTGGGGGCCGGTGAGCATGTCCAGCAGGGCCATGTCCTCGGGCATGGCACCGATCTGCCGCTTGATGGCGAGGGCGTCCGTCCCCAGGTCCATGCCCAGCACCTGGATGCGGCCCGAGGTGGGCCGCAGCAGGCCCGTCACCATCTTCAGGGTGGTGGATTTGCCGGCGCCGTTCCGCCCCAGGAGCCCCAGGAAGGCCCCCTGCTCCACCGTCAGGTCGAGGCGGTCCACGGCGACCTTCTCGCCGAAGCGCTTGGTGAGGGCATCCAATTCCAGGGCTGGGGTCATTCGGGCTTCTTCCGGGGAGGGGGTGCGGATTTCAGGCGGCCCTCCCGCTGGAGGGCCTGGCGCAGCAGGTACTCGATCTGGCCGTTGAGGCTGCGCAGCTCCTCATCGGCCCAGCGCTGCAGGGCCTCCAGCAGGGCCGGGTCGGTGCGGAGGAGGAAGGGCTTGCGCTCGGCCATGGATGCCTAATGGTAGAGGGTTCCCGCGTTCACCACGGGGTTGGCGGCGCGCTCGCTGCCCAGCACCCCCAGCAGGTTCGACACCATGGCGGCCTTGCGCGCCCCGTCGAGCTCGACGGTGCCCTTCTCCGCGAGCAGGGCCAGGGCCGTCTCCACCATCCCCACGGCGCCCTCCACGATCTTCGGCCGGGCGGCGATGATGGCGGCGGCCTGCTGGCGCTGGAGCCTGGCCTGGGCGGTCTCGGGGGGGGAGGCCAGGTGGCTGATGCGGGCACCCTGGGTCTCCACGCCGGCCCTTGAGAGCACCTCCTGGATCTCGTGCTGGAGCCTGGCGGCCACCTCGTCCGTGCTGCCCCGCAGGGAGAGCCGGCCGGCCTCGTGGGCGTCGTAGGGGAAGCGGGAGGCCAGGGCCCG
>DAIDKC010000178.1 GCA_027451045.1 Holophagaceae bacterium
GTGGAGCCGGCCGACATCCTCACCCTGGCGGAACGGGTGCGCCAAGCCGAGCGCGACTACGACGGCTTCGTCATCATCCACGGCACGGACACCATGGCCTTCACCGCCACCTGCCTGGGCTTCCTGCTCTCGGACCTGGGCAAGCCCGTGGTGCTGACGGGCAGCCAGCGGCCCCTGGCCTTCGTGCGCAGCGACGCCCGGGGCAACCTCGTCAACGCCGTGGACCTGGCCTGCCGGGGCATCCCCGAGATCGGCATCTGCTTCGGCACCCACTGGCTCCGCGGCGTGGCCGCCGACAAGCTGAGCGTCCACCAGTTCGAGGCCTTCCAGAGTCCCAACCTCGCGCCGCTGGCGGAGATCGGCGCGGAGATCCTGCTCCATCCCGAGGTGGGCCAGTTCCTGCGCCAGGTGCCGCCGGGGATCGGCGGGGCCCTGGACCTGGCCATCCACACCCTCACGCCCCACCCCGGCATGGCCTGGAGTCCCGTGCCCGAGGGTGCCCGGGCCGTGCTCATCCAGGCCTTCGGCGCCGGCAACCTGCCCATGGGCCGCGCCGACCTGCGGTCCCTGCTGGCGGACTGCCGGCGGCGGAAGCTGCCCGTGGTGGTCACCTCCCAGTGCCCTTCCGGCGGCGTGGACCTCTCCGCCTACGAGATGGGCCAGGCCCTGCTGAATGCGGGCGCCGTCTCCGGCGGGCTGCACACCCGCTGGGCCGCCCTGGCCAAGCTGGGCCTTGTCCTGGGGGCCGGCGGCGGCCTGGCCGAAGTGCGGGAGGCGTTCGCCACCGCCTGGGCGGGCGAGCCCCTGCCCGGGGGAGTGTGGTCCCAGTCCTGAGGCCTACGGCTGGCTGCCCCAGAAGTCGGCCTTGGCGGCCTCCTCCCGGGCCCGGGCCTGATCACCCTTGTGGGCGTAGTACTGGGACAGCTTGCGGTGGGCGAAGGCCTTCAGGGCCGGAGTGCTGGCGGCCTGGATGGCGGCCAGCACCTGCTGCTCCTCGAAGGTGGTCGGCTGGGGCGGGAAGTCCGAGAGGTCGAAGCGGCTGGCCTCCGCCAGGCTGAGGGCCGGCCGTGGGGGCGCCGCTGGCGGAGCCGATGCAGCGGGAGCGGCGGTCTGGGACGGCGGCGCCGCCGTCGGAACCACCAGCTCCTTCCGCCAGCGGGCGGGGGCGTCGGCCGGCACCCGGAGGCGGAGGAAGGCCTCCTTGCTGCCAAAGTAGTACATCCAGGAGAAGACGTAGGTCTGGCCCCGCTTCAGCACCGTGTAGAAGCCACCGGAGCGGTCCACAAAGGGGGCCCGCTCCACGGGGTCGGCCTGGGGGTCCGCGCACAGGATGCGGAGGTCCGGCAGCCGCCCGCCCGGAAAGGGGTTCCCGTGGGGGAAGGCGAGGAGACCGGCGAATTCCACGTAGCCCGGCGGGAGGGTCCGGGAGGCCCCGCGGGAGCCGGCCAGGGTCCGCAGCATGGCCTGGTTGGCCGCAGAGGCGCGCATGTCGGCGAACCACCGGCTGCTCCCCACGAAGCCGCCGCCGATGCCGTTGGAGGCGCTCTGCGCGGCGAGCAGGGTGCCGAAGGCGAGGAACAGGATCCCGATCCTTTGCATCATGGAGGCCTCCTGTCCGCTCATCGGCAGGTCAGCCCGGCGGTCAAGTCCCTCGGGTCGGCGCCTCTTCCCGGCGGGGAGGGGGAGGATCCCGCCCCGGGGCGCACTACAATCGGGCATCGGAGCTGGCCATGAAACTGTCCGAGCGCGCTGCCATCGGATTCAAGAAGAAGGAGGCCAAGCCTCCGGCGGGACCGCAGACCCGGCTGGTCACGCGGCGCAGCGATGGCGTCATCGAGGCCCGCACCGGGGAGGGCCGTCTGCTGGCCCACTACAATCCCAGGACCAACGAGACCCGGGATCCCCGGGGCGATCTCGTGGGCCTGGGCAACCGGCTCCCCAGGATCCTCCAGGCGGCGGAAGCCGCCGCCGCAGCCCGCGCCAAGCGCTCCTAGACCGGGCGCGCCGCGCCTCCCGTCCCCCTCTTTCCGGACTACCCATGCTCGATCCCGCCCTCCTCCGCACCGATTCCGACTCCGTTGCCGCCCGCCTCGCGGACCGCGGGTACGCCCTGGATACCGCCGCCTGCCGTGCCCTGGACGAGCGCCGCCGCGCGGTGCTCCAGGAGGCCGAGGCCCTGAAGGCCGAGCGCAACCGCGTGAGCGAGGAGGTGGGACGGCTGAAACGGGCCAAGGAGAACGCCGACGCCCTCATCGCCCGGCAGCGGGAGGTGGGCGACCGGCTCAAGGCCCTGGAGCAGGCCGAGCGCGAGGCCGAGGCCGCCTTTCGCGACTTCCTGGCCGGCATCCCCAACCCCCCGCACCCGAGCGTGCCCGCTGGGAAGGACGAGCACGCCAATGTGGAGATCAAGCGCTGGGGCCAGGTCCCGGCCATCGAGAAGCCGCTGGACCACGTCGAGCTGGGCACGAAGCTCGGCATTCTCGACCTCGATCGCGCCGCCAAGCTGAGCGGGGCGCGCTTCGCGGTGCTCAAGGGCCTGGGCGCCAGGCTGGAGCGGGCCCTCATCGCCTTCATGCTCGACCGCCAGACCGGCGCGGGCTACGAGGAGGTGATGCCGCCCTACCTCGTGAACGCCGAGAGCATGTACGGTACGGGCCAGCTGCCGAAGTTCGAGCAGGATCTCTTCCGCACCAGCCGCGGCGACGGCGCGCCGCTCTACCTCATCCCCACCGCCGAGGTGCCCGTCACGAACCTCTACCGGGACGAGATCCTGCCAGCGGAGGCGCTGCCCCTGCGCCACTGCGCCTTCACGCCCTGCTTCCGCAGCGAGGCGGGCAGCTACGGCAAGGACACCAAGGGCATCATCCGCCAGCACCAGTTCCACAAGGTGGAGCTGGTGGCCTTCGCCGCGCCGGACCAGGCGGAGGCGGAACTGGAGCGGCTCACGGCTAACGCCGAGGCCATTCTCGAGGCGCTGGAATTGCCCTACCGCCGGGTGCTGCTCTGCACGGGCGACATGGGCTTCTCCAGTCAGAAGACCTACGACCTGGAGGTGTGGCTGCCCTCCCAGGCCACCTACCGCGAGATCAGCTCCTGCAGCTGGTTCGGGGACTTCCAGGCCCGTCGCGCCGCCATCCGCTTCCGGCCGAAGGACGGCAAGCCGGCCTTCCTGCATACCCTCAACGGCAGCGGCCTGGCCGTGGGCCGCACCTGGGTGGCGATCCTCGAGAACTACCAGCAGCCCGACGGCAGCGTGGAGGTGCCGAAGGCCCTGCGGCCCTATATGGGCGGGCTGGAGGTGATCCGCTGACCCAGCCGCTCCTCGAGGCCGAGGCCCTGGGCTTCCGGCGCGGGGCGGACTGGATCCTGCGGGGGATCTCCTTCGCGCTGGGGCCGGGCGAGGCCCTGGGCGTGGTGGGGGAGAGCGGGGCCGGCAAGACCACGCTCCTCCACCTGGTCCTGGGCCTGCTGGAGCCCGCGGAGGGCGCCGTGCGCCTCGACGGGGCGCCCTGGTCGGGCCTGGCGGAGCGCGCCCGGCGGCCGCGCCGGGCGCGCATGCAGGCGGTCTTCCAGGAGCCCCACGCCAGCCTGCCGCCCCATCGCACAGGCTGGGAGATCCTCGCGGAGCCCCTGGAGCTCCAGGGCCGGGGCACCCCGGTTTCCCGGCGCGAAGCCGCCGCGCGCCAGGCGGCGCGGGTGAGGTTCCCTGAGGCGGCGCTGGCCCAGCGGCCGGACGCCTGGTCCGGCGGCCTGGCCCAGAGGCTCGCCCTGGCCAGGGCACTGATGCTTGACCCGGCGCTGCTGGTCCTGGACGAACCCTTCTCCGCCCTGGACGCTACCCTGGCCAGCCACCTGCTGGGCCTCCTCCTCGATCTCAAGGCCGAAGGCACGGCCCTCCTGCTGGCCAGCCACGACCTGCGCGCCGTGGCGCGCCTGGGCGGACGGAAGCTGGAGCTGGCCCCGCGGGTGGGAGGCTAGCGCTGGAGCATGGCCTGGAGGGCCGCCTTGTTGACGTAGATCCCGCCGAACTGGCCCCAGAGGCTGCGCAGGCCGCCCCGGGCGCGGCCCCGCTCGTCGAGGTACTGGAGTTCGGCGGTCAGGAGCTTGCGGGCCTCGTCGCCCTGGATGGCCTGGATGAGGTCCTGGCGTGTCTCGAAGGTGAGGGCGGGGGGCGCTTCCCGGGAGCTGATCTTGGCGGCCCAGATCTGGCCGTCGGGGGACCAGGCCGGCGGGGTGATCTGGCCGACCGGCGTGTCCAGGAGGGCCTTCTGGATGGCGGGGAGGGCCCCGAGATCCTTGAGGGCGCTGATGGGGCCGGGGGCCTGGGTGGTGAAGGTGCCGCCCAGGGCCTTCAGGTCGCCGCCCTTGAGGATCTGCTGGGCCTTGGTCATGGCCTGGGCCCGGGCCTGGTCGAGCTTCCAGGCCGCGAGCACCTGGGGCCGGATCTCCTTGAAGGGCGGGATGCCCGCAGGGAGCTCCTCCTGGACCCGGAACAGCACGTAGCGGTCGCCCGCCTTCTCGGGCTTGGAGACCTGGCCCACCTTCAGGCTGAAGGCCTCGCCCGCCAGCTGGGCGAGTTCGGGCAGGCCCTGGCTGGTGGCATCCGCGGAATTCGTGAAGGGCTGGCTGAGGATGACCTGGCAGCCCGCGCTCCGGGCCGCCGCGGTCAGGTCCCCGCCGTTGGCGCGCTTGCGCACCTGGTCGAGGCGCTCCATGGCCTTGGCCTCGAAGCGCTCGTCCTGGATGGAGCTCTTCAGCTGGTCCTTCACCTCGTCGAAGGTCTTGTCCTTCCGCCCCTCGAGCAGGATGAGGTGGATGCCGTACTGGGTGCGGACCGGCTGGCTGATCTCGCCCACCTTCAGGGCCGCCGCGGCCTGGGAGAAGGGCTGCACCATCTGGTCGTAGTGGAACCAGCCCAGCTCGCCGCCGTTGCCCTTGGCGGTGGGATCCTCGCTGTACTGCTCGGCGGCCTTGGCGAAGTCCTCGCCCTTCACCAGCTTGGCACGCAGCGCCAGAGCCTTCTGGGTGGCGGCCTTCACCTCGGCGTCCGTGGTGGCCTTGAAGAGGATGTGGCGGGCTTTCAGCTCCACGTAGTCGTTCTTGCGGGCGGCATAGGCGGCCTGCAGGGCGGCGTCATCCACGTCCAGGGCCTTGCCCAGGGAGGCCCGGTCCACGGCCGCCACCTGGATCACCCGGCGGGGTCCCATGAGGAACCGGGCACCGCCGGCCTTGTAGAAGGACTCCAGGGTGCCGTCGCCCGGATCCGCCACCGTGGAGGCGTCCACCGGGAGCAGCACCTGGTCGAAGCCCACCTTGCCGTTGCGGATCTGGTTCTCGAGGTCGAGCCAGGGCGCGTTCACAGGCACCAGGAGGGAGGCCTGCTGGATGAGCTTGGTGCGGATGAGGTCCTCGCGCAGGGCCCGTTCCTGGGAGGCGGGATTGAAGCCCGTCTGCCGGAAGATGCGCTCCAGCTCAGCGGCCGGCTTCAGGCGGCCCTGGGCGTCGAGGAGGATGGGGTACTGCTGGAGGAAGGCCCGCATGCGCACGGCCACCTCCTCGTCGGTCACCACCACGTGGTGGCGGGCGGCCAGCTCCTCCATGAGCTTCTGGTCCATGAGGTCGCGGAGCGCCTGGGACTGCAGGAAGGGACGCATCGCGTCCTGGCTGGCCTGGCGCCCGAGGCGCTGGGAGAGCTCGGACTCGCGCTCGAGCAGGTCGCGCAGGGTGATGTCCCTCCCGTAGACCCGGGCCACCACCGTGTCGGGCGTGTTCACCCGGCCGGAGGGCACCAGGAAGATGACCATGCTCACCAGCAGCACGAGGAAGATGGCGGACATCGTCATCTGGTTGGACTGGAAGACGGAACGGAAGGAACGAAGCATGGGGGCCCCAGAGGACGGACCTCTCAGACTACCAAAGAGGACGCGATGGTTTACACTGGAATGCTGGAGATGATGGATGGCAGTCCGGCCCGTGCTCACCTGGGGGGATCCCCGCCTGAAGAAGCAGAGCGAGGACGTGGGGGAGTGGACCGACGCGCTGGAGCGGCTGGTCGAGGACATGTTCGAGACCGCCCTGGCCGAGGAGGGGGTGGGCCTGGCGGCGCCCCAGGTGGGGGTGAACCTGAACCTGGCCGTCATTGACGTCTCGGCCGGCGAGGACCCTGCCCAGAAGCTGGTGCTCATCAATCCCGAGATCCTCGACACGGAGGGCACCCAGGTGGGGCCCGAGGGCTGCCTTTCCATCCCGGGCATCCGGGAGAGCCTCGAGCGTCCCCGCCGCGTGCGGCTCCGCAACCGGGCCAAGGACGGGAGCTGGCACGAGCTGGAAGGGGAGGATTTCATGGCCCGGGCCATGTGCCACGAGATTGACCACCTGCGGGGCCGCCTCTTTGTGGAGTACTTCGGCCCCGTCAAGCGCCAGCTCCTCCAGCGCCGCTACCAGAAGATGGCCCGGACTTCCTAGGCGGGCACACGGAGGCAGCCATGACCCGCATCGCCTTCCTGGGTACGCCCCGCGCCGCGGTGCCTGCCCTGCGGACCCTGGCGGAGGAGGGCGTCGCTGCCGTGTTCTGCAACCCCGACCGCCCCGTGGGCCGGGGCCGGCACCTCGAGCCGCCTCCGGTCAAGGCCGCGGCCCTCGAACGGGGCCTGCCCGTCCACCAGCCCGAGAGCTGGAAGGCCCCCGGGACCCGGGACCTGTGGACCTCCCTTGGGATCGAACTGGCCGTGGTGGTGGCCTACGGCCACCTGCTGCCCCGCTGGATGCTGGACGCCTGCCCCCTCGGCGTCTGGAACCTCCACTTCTCCCTGCTGCCTCGCTGGCGGGGCGCGGCCCCCGTGAACCACGCCCTGCTGGCGGGCGACGAGGAGACGGGCGTGAGCCTCATGCGGCTGACCCCCGGCCTGGACGAGGGCCCCGTCCTGGCCCAGTGCCGGCGCCCCATAGCCCACACGGACACGGCGGAGACCCTGCTGGACGCCCTGGCCTCCGATGCCGCCGACCTCCTCATGGACCAGCTTCCGATCCTCCTCTCGGGAGGCGCCGCTCCCGCGGTCCAGGATGCCTCCGCCGCCACCTACGCGCCCAAGCTGGCCCGGGAGATGGCCCCCCTCGACTGGCGCCGCCCCGCCCCCGACCTGCACCGCCAGGTCCGGGCGCTGGCCCCCTGGCCCGGTTCGGAGGTCCGCCTGGAGGGCCAGACGTTGAAGGTCTGTGGCGTGGGGGGCATCCGGCACTGCTACCGGGAGCCGGGCCAGATCCTCTGGGGCCGGGAGGAGGGCGCCTGGCTGACCACCCCCGACGGCGCGCTGGAATTGACCCTGTTGCAGCGGCCGGGCAAGCCCGTCCAGCCTGCCCTCCAGGCCCTCCAGCCCTGGGGCGCCAAGGGGAGCCTCGCCCTGGGGTGACCCGTTCCTAGGCCAGCCGCGCCGCCACGTCGCGGTAGTCGGGGTCCATCTCGTAGACCCGCTGGAACTCCTCGGTGGCCTCGGGGGCGTGGCCCTGCTGGAGCAGGATCTCCGCCAGGTCGTAGCGCAGCCCGATGCTGTCCTCGGGCGGGAAGCCCGGGGCCTCGATGCCCTGCTTCAGCCACGCCACCGCGCGTCCCAGGTCCCCCCGGGCCTGCTCGCAGATGCTCAGCATGGAGCAGCACTCCAGGGTGCGTTCCGGATCGCCCATGGCGATCTTGAACTCCTCGATGGCCGGGTCAATGAGCATCATCTCCTTGTAGGCGATGCCCAGGTTGTAGTGGGTGTCGTAGTCGTCGCCCTTGACCTGCCGCTCGACGCCTTCGCGGAAGGCGCTGAACAGCTCGTCCACGCTCTGGATCTTCTCCACCACGTGGGTGGTGTCGTGCATCTCCTCGCCCTCGCCCGTGTCCATCAGGGCGGTCCCCAGGACATCGGTGAGGTCGAAGAAGGAGGCGCTCAGCTCGCTCTCGTCCAGGGCGGCCGGGGCGGCGTGTCCCAGCTTCTGGAGGGCGGCTTCGGCGTGGGCCAGCCGCTCGATGAGCTCGGGGTGGTCCGGGAACTGCCGGAGGGCGGCCTCGATCTCGAGCTTGGCCTCCTCGGGGCTGCCGTAGTCCAGCTGGAAGTCAATGTCGCCCAGCAGGCTCGCGAGCTCCTCGGGAACGGGCGCCGGCACCAGGGGGGCCACGGCTCCGGCCGCCGGGAGCAGCGGCTCGGGCAGGGGTGCGGTGGGCGGCTCGGGCGGGAAGGTCAGGTCCTGCGCCCCCAGGGCCTCCGCGGCCGCGGGTTCGGCCAGGGTGGCCTCCATCCACCCGAAGTCGTCCTCGTCCGGCAGGGGCAGGGGCAGGGGCGGGAGGGGGAGGGGTTCCAGATCAGGCAGGACGGGCAGGGCCTCGTCCAGGGCGGGTGCCGGGACAGGGGTGGCCGCAGGCGGAGGCGGCGCGGGGGGCAGCTCGAATC
>DAIDKC010000179.1 GCA_027451045.1 Holophagaceae bacterium
GGAGCCCCCTTCATGAAGCCGAGCCCGCTGCCCTTCCACGCGCCCCAGTTCGACAAGATCCACGACAGCGACTTCCTGCCCGCCTTCGAGGCCGGCATGAAGGCCCAGAATGCCGAGATCCGCAAGATCGCGGACAACCCGGCGGCGCCCACCTTCGAGAACACCCTGGTGGCCCTGGAGCGCTCCGGTGCCGAGCTCATCCGCACCCAGAAGGTGTTCTTCCACCTGGCCTCCGCCAACCCCGATCCCGAACTGCAGAAGATCCAGGCCGAGGTGGCCCCCCAGCTCGCCGCCCACAACGATGCGATCTACATGAACGGGAAGCTCTTCCAGCGCATCAAGGCGATCTACGACCAGCGCGCGCACCTCAAGCTCGGCCCCGAGGGCCCGATGCTGGTGGAGCGCTACTACAACATGTTCGTGCATGCCGGCGCCCAGCTCACCCCGGCCGACCAGGCCAAGCTCCGGACCATCAACCAGGAGGAGTCCAAGCTCGTCACCCAGTTCCAGAACCGCCTTCTGGCCGGCACCAAGGATGGCGCCCTGGTGCTGGATCACGCATCCGACCTGAAGGGACTCTCCGAGCGGGAGATCGCCGCCGCCGCCGCCGCGGCCAAGGCCCGGGGACTGGAAGGCAAGTACGTCATCCCCCTGCAGAACACCACCCAGCAGCCCGCGCTGACCGATCTGGCGAACCGCGAGGTCCGCGAGCGGCTCTTCAAGGCTTCCGTGGACCGCTGCAGCCTCGGCAACGCCGATGACACGCGTGCCATCGTCCTCGACCTGGCCCGCCTCCGCGCCCAGAAGGCCGCCCTCTTCGGCTACAAGGACTACGCCAGCTACGCCCTCTACGACCAGATGGCCAAGACCCCCGAAGCCGCCGAGAAGCTGATGACCTCCCTGGTGCCGGCGGCCACCGCCAAGGCCCGGGCCGAGGCCGCCAGGATCCAGGCCCTCATTGACACCCAGAAGGGCGGCTTCAAGCTCCAGCCCTGGGACTGGAACTTCTACGCCGAGCAGGTCCGCAAGGCCGAGTACGACCTGGATGACGCGCAGATCAGGCCCTACTTCGAGCTGAACCGCGTGCTGAAGGACGGCGTCTTCTACGCCGCCCACGAACTCTACGGCCTCACCTTCAAGGAGCGCCACGACATCCCGGTCTACAACCCCGATGTGCGGGTGTTCGAGGTCTTCGACGCCGACAAGAAGCCCCTGGCCCTGTTCTACGCCGACTACTTCAAGCGCGACAACAAGGCTGGCGGCGCCTGGATGGACACCTTCGTGGACCAGTCCGGCCTGCTCCACGCCAAGCCCGTGGTCTACAACGTCTGCAACTTCACCAAGCCCGCGCAGGGCCAGCCCGCGCTGCTCAGCTTCGACGACGTCACCACCATGTTCCACGAGTTCGGCCACGCCCTGCACGGGATGCTGTCGAATGTGAAGTACCCGCTGCTGGCCGGCACCAACGTACCCCGCGATTTCGTCGAGTTCCCCTCCCAGTTCAACGAGAACTGGGCCCTCCAGCCCCAGGTGTTCGCCCACTACGCCAGGAACTACAAGACCGGCAAGCCCATGCCCAAGGCGCTGGTGGAGAAGCTGCGCAAGGCCCGGACCTTCAACCAGGGCTACGCCCTCACCGAGTACCTGGCCTCCGGCCTTCTGGACATGGCCTGGCACACCCTGCCCCCCACCGAGCACGTCACGGATGTCCAGGCCTTCGAGGATCAGGCCCTCAAGCACTTCCACGTGGACCTGCCCCAGGTGCCGCCCCGCTACCACACCCCCTACTTCGCCCACATCTGGTCCAACGGCTACTCGGCCGGCTACTACGCCTACCTGTGGAGCGAGGTGCTGGACCACGATGCCTACGCCTGGTTCAAGGAGCACGGCGGTCTCACCCGGGCGAACGGCGAGCGTTTCCGGAAGATGATCCTCTCCAAGGGCAGCACGGAGGACATGGGTGCCCTGTACCGCGCCTTCCGCGGCAGCGACCCCAGCATCCTGCCCCTGGAGGAGGCCCGCGGCCTCAAGCCCTGACCCCGCGGTCAGGCCACCACACGGAAAGGGGGGCCCGACGGCCCCCCTTCTGTTGGTGCACCCGACTGGATTCGAACCAGCGACCTTTGGCTTCGGAGGCCAACGGAGCTATTTATTAGTCTTTTGTTTTGAGCGCTTTGGGTTGGCTTGTAAATTATTCGGGGACTTTGGGGGGATGGGCCAGCCGGCTTTGGCTGCGCACCTCGCCTGGACCTCGGCGCCCTTGAGGGCCCGCTTGACGATGTAGAGCATGGAGGTGCTCGGATCCTCGTGCCCGAGCCACGCCTGGATCTGGGCGATGCTGGCGCCGGCCTCCCAGCAGGCGGTGGCGAAGCTGGCCCGCAGGCGGTGGGGATGCAGGCCGATGATCTTGAGCTTGGCGGCGGTGGTGGCGGTGGGCTTGCGGAGGTAGCCCTCCCGGTGGGGCTTGCCGTCTTCCGCCGGGAGGGCCCACCCCTGGGCGGGGCGGCCCGACAGGATCCACCGCAGGCGCATCAGGCGCCGCCAGAAGGGGTGCATGGGCACCTCGCGCACGTCGAAATCCTTGGCCTTCCCCACACGGTAGACGCCGGCCAGCCAGTC
>DAIDKC010000180.1 GCA_027451045.1 Holophagaceae bacterium
TGGCCGGTCTCCCCGATGGCCAGTCCCTGACCTACACCCGCCGCCTCTACGTGGAAGGGGGCTTCAGCCAGTCCGCCTCCCTCCCCGCCGAGACCACCTCCGTCTTCAATGCCATGGTGGCGGACCATCTGGGCCTTGTCGGAGGCGACTACGGCGCCCTGATCTTCACGTCGTTCGGCACAGCGGCCCCCGGCGGAGCCCTCCAGACCGAGTACCGCCTGGAGCGCTACCTGGGCAGTGCCGCCGATCCCAGCACGGATACCGATCCGACCCACTGGAGCCTGGAGCGGGTCGAATGGCGCGAGAACGGCGAGGTGCCCGTCCTCAGCCAGCCGCTGGTCCAGATGCTGGTTCCTGCCGTTCCGGACCCCGCGAATCCGGGCCAGACACAGCGGTACAGGATCATCGTCCGCAACCGGAACGAGTCCTACACCCTCTACCAGGGGGCCAATCTCCTGAACACCAGCAGTCCGAACGTGACGACCTACATCGAGCCGTCCAAGACCCAGTCCTGGCAGATCGCCCAGCCCATCGCGCCTGAAGCCGGCGAGGTGCTGGATTCGGCGGGGAACATCATTGCCTCCAAGCTGACGGCGCATGTCTTCTCGACCCGGGAGGCCGGGGCGAGCGTGTCCGACGGTCTCCAGCCCCTGCGGATCACCCTCGCGGGCGTGGGAAGCGTGGCGGACCCCGACATGCAGCGGACCCGGAGCCTCGCGGGCATCTTCGACCCCGTCACCAAGGTCAAGCAGCTCTACGGCACCAACGTGGGTGCCTACCAGTACCGTGCCGGCAACCAGATCTTCGGCACCTCCTTCGCGTCCGATATGGCACCGGCTGTCGCCTATTTCGCGCCCGGGAGCTACGTCGCCTACGGGACCCGCGGCCCCCTCTCCCACCTCGATGCCCTGCCGGTGGTGGCCTACGACGGGCAAACCAGCGTCCAGCACCAGTTCGTGGTGGTGAAGGCGAGCCTGCCGACCGGCTGGACCGCCTTCGACCTGCCCGGACCCACCCAGGCCACCACGGGGGGGCTGAACCCCGGCGAGATGCTGAGTTCCGCCCTCGCCGAAGGCGTGGATGTGGTCGCCCGCACCGAACAGGACGAGAATACGGATCCCGTGGCCCTCCAGGCGGACTTCCGCAAGGAGTTCGACACCAACAACCCCAACATCTCGGACGCCCAGCGGGACCCCATCGGGAACGATCCCTTCGTGGTGGGGGCCCGCTCCGCATCTCTCGGCGACGGGGATGTCACAGCCCTGTTCGTCCCGGCCCCGATCAACGCCCGGTTCGGCGGGGCCCAGCCTTCCAATGGCTGGACGCTGGCGGACTTCATCACCCAGGCCCAGGGGCAGTACACCATCATCCAGCGCCCCTGCGGTCCGACAGGCCTCTTCACGGTGCACGGCTTCGACCCCACGGTGGCCCTCGGCACGGGGGCCAATGCTTGGTGGACCCAGACCGGGCCCGTGTCCCTGGGCAAGCAGGAAGGCGATTTCGACGCGCTGCAGCTCATCTCCGGGGAGTACCCGGACGCGAACGGGAACCCCCTGCCGCTGACCGATCCTGCCAATGCCACGGCCTGGTTCAACGAGTTCCTCGCCGTCCGCAAGGACTGGTTCGGGCTCCTCGACCAGCAGAAGCCGGGCGCCTTCACCAAGGCCCTGGGGCTCTCCTCCTCCCGCTACAGCCTGGACACGCCCGTGGGCCTGGCTCGCACCTACCTCGACATCGGCAACGCCACGCTGGACGAGAGCGACCTGAGCCCGGTGCTCGCGGCCCTCCAGAGCGGAGCCGCAGTCGCCTCCACCGGGCCGCTGCTGGATGTCTCCATCGCCGGGGTGGGTCCGGGAGGCCTCGTGCCGGGACCTGTGACCACGGCCCAGCTGTCCATTTCCCTCTACGCCCCGGACTGGGTTCCGGTGGATGAAGTGCGGGTCGTGGTGAACGGCGTGGTCCAGACCGTTCCCCTCTCCAGCTTCACGCCCTCCGCCACGGATTTCAGGCTCCGCACCGCGACCGTCCCCGTCGCCATGCCTCCGGGCAAGAGCGCCTGGGTGGTGGTCGAGGCCGGCGTGCCGCTCACCACGACCGGTGCCTACGCGCCGGGGACGCCCTGGGCCAAGATCATGAAGGGGATCTACCCCATCGCCGTCACCAACCCGATCTTCGTGGACGCGACCGGAACGGGCTACACGCCCCCTTTCCCCTGATCGCGAGCGTGCCCTGATGGCTGATTGGCTGCCCGAGCGGCTTCCGGAAGACATTGACGCGGAACGTTCGTTCCTGGCCACCTGCTGCGCACCCGGGGCGGAGATCCTGGCCGCCGAAGTGGTGTTCACCCTCGCGGAGGACGACTTCGTCCATCCAGGCCACAGGGCCGTATTCCGGGCCCTCCGGCAGCTCCTCGAGGCCCAGGTCGAGGTCAATGCCCTCACCCTGAAGGATGCCCTCGATCAGGACGACAGCCTCCATCGGGTGGGGGGGTACCCCGGCCTGGTGGAACTCCTCGCGGCCGAGGATGTAGGGCGGCCCCAGGCCCTGGCCGAAGTCATCCGCCGGAAGGCCCGGCTGCGCCGGCTTGTGCATCTGGGGGCCCAGCTCGTGAGGCAGGCCGCGGGAGAGGAGGAGGCGCCGGAAGTCCTGATGGACATGACGGCCCAGGAACTCTTCCAGCTGGCCCAGGGGGACGCCAAGGCCCGCGGCCTCGCCACCCTTGGCGCCGTGGCTGACGAGGCCATGACGCGTCTCCAGGACCGCCTTGAAGGGCGCCTGTCGCCGGGCATCCGCGTGGGCTTCCCGAGATTCGACGAACTCACCCAGGGCTTCCAGCCTGGCAACCTGATCGTGCTCGCCGCGCGCCCGGGCGTCGGCAAGACGGCCCTTGCCCTCAACTGGATCCTCCGTTCAGCCAGGGGCAGGGCGGGAGATGGCCGGAATGGCCACTGCGGAGCCTTCTTCAGCCTCGAGATGAGCCAGGAGGAGGTGTTCCTCCGCCTCCTTTCCGCCCACAGCCAGACGGACATGAAGGACATCCAGGCCGGGAGGGCATCCGACCGCCTGCAGGCCTTGTTGACCGCCCGCAACGAGCTGGCGGCCCTTCCGCTCTACGTCTGCGACCAGGCCTCCATCACCGTGCCCCAGATCCAGAACATGGTCCTCAAGCAGGGGAGCCAGAGCAACCGCCGCATCGAGTTCATCATCATTGACTACCTCCAGCTGATCAGCAGCCCCGAGGGCAGCCGCGGCGCCAAGCAGAACGAGGCCGTCCGCATCGGCGAGATCAGCCGCGGCCTCAAGCTCATGGCCAAGGACTTCGGTGTTCCCGTGGTGGTGCTCTCCCAGCTCAACCGCGAAGTGGAGCACCGCACCGGTGGACGCCCCCAGCTCTCGGACCTGCGGGACTCCGGTGCCATCGAGCAGGATGCCGACATCGTCGCCTTCATCCACCGGAAGATGGTGGCCGCCGCGGCGGATGCGGAACCCGACCCCTACGCCGAACTGATCGTGGCCAAGCACCGCAA
>DAIDKC010000181.1 GCA_027451045.1 Holophagaceae bacterium
GGCCTTCTACGGCCACGGCACCCCGGCCATCGCCCAGGCGGAGGCACCCTTGAGCTGGCGCGAGCCGTCGGGATCGAACGGCATCGCCCTCGCGCCGGCCCTCACCGCCCACGGCCACGCGCTGCTGCTGATCAACCCGCACACCTCCTTCTTCTTCCGGTCGGAACTGCAGATGTCCAGCGACGAGGGTCTGGATGCCTACGGCGCGGTCACCTGGGGGCAGTTCTTCATCTACCAGGGCTTCAACCGACATGTCGGCTGGATGCACACCTCCACCGGCGCCGACATCGTGGACGAGTTCGCCGAGACGGTCGTCCCCAGGAACGGCCGGCTGTACTACCGCTACGGACAGGAGCTGCGGCCGGTCGCCTCGCGGGTGATCACCGTGCCGTACCGCGTCGCTGGAGGCGCCCTGGCGCGGCGGACCTTCACCGTCTTCGCGACACACCATGGCCCCATCGTCCGGGCCGCGGACGGGAAGTGGATCGCCATCGCCTTGATGAACCGCCCCCTCCAGGCCCTCGAGCAGAGCTGGCTGCGCACCAGGACCACCGACTACGCCAGCTACATGAAGGTCGCCGAACTGAAGGCCAACTCGTCGAACAACACGATCTTCGCGGACGACAAGGGGGAGATCGCCTATCTTCACCCGCAGTTCATCCCGAGGCGCGACGACCGCTTCGACTACACCCGGCCCGTGGACGGCAGCAACCCGGCCACCGACTGGAAAGGCCTGCACGCCCTCGACGAGGCGCCGCACCTCCTGAATCCCCCGAACGGCTGGATCATGAACACCAACGACTGGCCCTATTCCGCCGCCGGCCCCTGCAGTCCCAAGGCGAAGGACTACCCCCGCTACATGGACACGGCGGGCGAGAACCCGCGCGGCGTCCACGCCACCCGACTCCTCACCGGCCAGCGGGGCTTCACGCTGACCTCCCTCATCACCACCGCCTTCGATTCGTACCTGCCGGCTTTCGCGGAGCTGATCCCGGTGCTTGTGCGCGACTACGATGCGCTCCCATCCGGGGATCCCCGCAAGGCCAGCCTTGAGGGCCCGATCGCGCTGCTGCGAGGCTGGGACGACCGCTGGGGCATCGCCTCGATGCCGACCACCCTGGCGGTGTTCTGGGGCGACACCCTCTGGGACGAAGTCAGCGCCGCCGCGGCTGCCAGGGGCATGACCATCTACGACTACATGGCGGGCCCGGCCGGGCCCGGGGCGCGCCTGGGGGCCCTGGCGGCGGCCTGCGACCGCCTCAAGCGGGATTTCGGGAGCTGGGGGGTGCCCTGGGGTGAGGTCAACCGTTTCCAGCGCCTCACCGGGGGTCTCGTCCAGCCCTTCGACGATGCCAAGCCCAGCCTCCCCGTGCCGTTCACCTCCTCCCGCTGGGGCTCCCTGGCCTCCTTCGGCGCGCACCGGTGGCCGGGGACGAAGCGCTACTACGGCACCAGCGGCAACAGCTTCGTGGCGGTCGTCGAGTTCGGGCCCCGGGTCCGTGCCCGGGCCATCACCGCAGGCGGGGAGAGCGGCCATCCGACGTCGCCCCACTTCGACGACGAGGCCGCACGCTACACGATGGGCCACCTGCGCAAGGTCTATTTCTGGCCCGACGAGCTCAAGGGGCACACCGAGCGGGTCTATCACCCCGCTTCCTGAGCCCTCCCCGTCCTGCGACGCCCCCGGACGATCAGCACGGCGCAGGCCGCGTGGTGGGCCACCCGGGTGGCTGTGCTCCCGAACAGCATGTGCTCCAGGACGCTGTGCCCGACCTCGCCCACCACCAGGAGGGCGCCGGGTTCGGCCTCCGCAGCCAGGACGTCGCCGGGATTCCCGCTCAGGACCTTGGCCTGGGCCGACGGGAAGGGGGCCAGCCATTCCGCCAGCTTCTCCTGGATCCGGGGCTCCACATCCTTGAACCAGCCCGGATCCCCCAGGGGCGCGTAGGCCGCGTAGAACGGAGGTCGGCTGGTCTCCACCACATGGACACCCACCAGGGGCACATGGAGCGCCTGCGCCAGCTTCGCCCCGGAGGCCAGGGCCTCCCGGCTGGCGATCGAGAAATCAATCCCGACGACGATGCGCGTGAACATGGGACCCCCCTCTTTTAAAAGGTAGGCACGAACCCCGCGCATGCCCGCCGTAGCGGCGCAAAGAATGCAATTTCAATAAAAAATAAACACGATATCAGAATTTTTTCCCATCAGAACACCGACCAGCCCGTCCGGGTGGTGAAGCGATCCAGGGCCTCCACGCCGGCGATGCTGTTGCCGTGGGCATCGAGGGCGGGACTCCACACGCAGAGGACCCCCCGCTCCGGGAGGACGGCCAGGATGCCGCCGCCCACCCCGCTCTTCCCGGGCAGGCCGACCCGGTAGGCGAAGTCGCCCGCGGCGTCATAGGTGCCGCAGGTGAGCATCACGGCGTTGATCCGCTTGGATTCGCTCCGGGTGAGGAGGCGGCTCCCGTCCGCCCGCAGGCCGTGGTTGGCGAGGAAGAGCGCCGCTCGGGCGAGATCCGCGCAGCTCATGGCCAGGGCGCATTGCCGGAAGTAGTGGTCGAGCACCACCTCGACGGGATTCTCGAGGTTCCCGCAGCTCGCCATGAAATGGGCCAGGGCCGCGTTGCGGTGGCCGTGCGCCGCTTCGGACGCAGCCACTTCCCCGTCCACGTCCACCTCGGGGTTGCCGCTCTCCTCGCGGAGGAAGGCTCGCAGGGTGCCCAGCGCATCCCCCGCCAGGCTCAGCAGGCGATCCACCAGGACGAGGGCTCCGGCGTTGATGAACGGGTTGCGCGGGATGCCCTTCTCGTACTCGAGCTGGACGAGGGAGTTGAAGGGATTGCCGGAGGGCTCACGGCCCACGCGGCGCCACAGCGCCTCGCCGTCCCGGGCCAGCACCAGGGCCAGGGAGAAGGCCTTGGAGACGCTCTGGATGGAGAAGGGCGCCTGCCAGTCGCCGCTGCCCAGGAGCCGGCCCTCCATGGTGGCGAGGGCGATCCCGAAGCGGGCGGGATCCACCGCCGCCAGGGCCGGAATGTAGTCCGCCACCCGGCCCTGGGCCGCGAAGAGCGCGGATTCCGCCGCGAGATCATCAAGGAGGGCCTGGAGATCCATGGGACGAGCATCCCACACCCGGGCTGGGCCGGGCCAAAGGTGGCGCATCCGCCCCCTTGAGCCCGGTGACGGGCGGCGCGAGAATCAGCCTCACTTCTTACCAGGAGGGTCCATGTC
>DAIDKC010000182.1 GCA_027451045.1 Holophagaceae bacterium
GATCGTGGCCGAGTACCTCGACTCCCTCGGCAGCCACGCCGCCAAGGACGCCCTGGGCGAGGCCGGGAAGGACGCGCGCCTCCTGGGGGAGGCCGCCCGCCTGCTCCCCCCCGTGGCCTGGAGCGCCCGCGCCGTGTGCGCCGCCAGCGATGCCGACCTGAACGCCGGACGCCCCGACCTGGCCTGGCAGGTGGTGCAGGCCCACCTGGACCACACCGATGCCCCCAGCCTCCTCCGCCTCCAGCTCGGCAAGGTGGCCGCCCGCTCGGGCCAGCACCTCCAGGAGGGCCTAGCCGCCCTCGACCAGGTCCTGCGCGAGCCCCTCGAAGGCGGCAGCGCCGGCTATCCCGGAGCCTGGTGGCGGAAAGGCCAGATCCTCCAAGCCCTCGGCCGGATCCCCGAAGCCCGCCAGGCCGCCGAGGAGGCCCTCAAGCTCGACCCCAAGCACCGGGGGGCGGAGGAACTGCTGGACAGCCTGGGGGCGAACTGAAAACAGTTCAAGAAACATCCTTGCAAATCATGCATCAATAATCCACATTTGCATGGATGATTACGCGCCTCCTCGCAAGCACCCTCAAGGATCGGCTGGCCGAGAGTCCCGCCGTGGCTCTGCTTGGCCCACGTCAATCCGGCAAGACGACCTTGGCGCTTGAGGTGGGAAAGGAACTCGATGCCCTCTATCTGGACCTGGAATCCGAAGCGGATCGTGCCCGGATGGCGGAGCCCGAGCTGTACCTCTCCGGGCTGGCCGATCGCCTGGTGATCCTGGACGAGGTCCACCGGGCCCCAGGCCTTTTCCCCGTGCTGCGTGGCCTCATTGACCGCGCCCGACGGCGTGGACGTCGTACGGGGCAGTTCCTGTTGCTGGGGTCAGCCGCTTTGGACCTGCTCAAGCAGTCAGGCGAGACCTTGGCGGGACGCATCGCCTACCTGGAGTTGGGCCCCTTCCATGCCATGGAAGTGAGGGACCGCCCCCAGGATGATCTGTGGCTGCGGGGCGGATTCCCCGACAGCCTTTTGGCCAGCAGCCTCTCCCGCAGCCTGCGCTGGCGCCAGGATTTCATCCGCACCTACCTGGAGCGGGACATCCCCCAGTTCGGCCCCCGCATCGCCGCCGAGACCCTGCGGCGCTTCTGGACCATGCTCGCCCACCACCAGGGGGGCCTGCTCAACACCGCCCAGTTCGCCCGCAACCTGGGTGTGGACGCGAGGACGGTCACGGGCTACTTGGACCTGCTGGTGGATCTCCTACTGGTTCGCCGCCTCCCCCCCTGGCATGCCAACATCGGCAAGCGCCTTGTCAAATCGCCCAAGGTCTATGTCAGGGACAGCGGCCTGCTGCATGCCCTCCTGGGCCTGACCGACCTGGAAACCCTGCTCTCCCACCCCGTGGTCGGAGCCAGCTGGGAGGGATTCGTGATCGAGAACCTGCTCGCGGTCGCGCCGGAAGGGGTCTCGGCGTCCTTCTACCGCACGGGTGGGGGAGCCGAGATGGATCTGCTGTTGGCCTGGCCCGACGACCGCCTCTGGGCCATCGAGATCAAGCGCAGCCTCTCCCCGAAAGTGGAGCGTGGGTTTCACAGCGCCTGCACGGACCTCCATCCCGAGCGCCGCTTCGTGGTCTATCCCGGCGAAGCTGCGTTCCCCTTGGCAGAGTCCATCGAGGCCACGCCCCTGCATGACCTGGCCGCCCGCCTGATCGAAACCGGGCCCTGAACACCGGACAATCATGCGAAACTGGGCCCGTTGATCCGGAAGCCCCCATGAGCCTGCCCGAAGGGAAACACCCCGGCTACACGCTCGACGACTGGCAGGCCTGGGATGGCCGCTGGGAGCTGATCCACGGCGTGGCCTACGACATGACGCCCGCTCCGAACCTGGCCCACCAGA
>DAIDKC010000183.1 GCA_027451045.1 Holophagaceae bacterium
CTATAAAATAGGCATTTATTTTAATGATTTCTTTAAATTCTTTGCGAATGCTCTCTGGTAACAAGTCGTCAGATATCTTTGCCCAAGTACCTGCAATAATATCTGCGGTTTGAATTAGTACTTCGTTTTTGCTGTTTTCGAATTTAAACTCTTGGCGATCAAATAAATTAATTTTATGATTTTTCTCTACATAGTCTCTAACGGAAGTCATGAAAAAATGACCTCCATGTTGATCTGAAACCACTGTTAGATTAGGAAAGGTTCTATACAGTCTATTATAAATAATTCCAGTAAGAAATTTGCGAAAACTTTGTTTATACTTAAGTCCGCTTGTTTTTATTATTTCTTTTTTGTCAATAATCAGGGATAGGTATGATAATTTTGTTTTTGAAATGTCTTCAAGAATTCGCTTGCGTCTTGGATGATCATTCCCAATAGAAGAAGATTTGATTTCACCAGATTGGAAATGAACCGATCGAATGCTTTCAACGGAAGCTCTCAAAATATCAAGGCCCGAATCCTCGACGATTACGGCTGTAATGATAAAGGTTCCACTAACACCTTCTTTAGTTGTGTCTAAATTCTCATTTCCGCTCTCATCAATGAAGGCCCAATAATGTTGAAAGGGCAACATCGAGGGATCTCCCTGATTTGTCGCTAGTTTGGATTAATTATAAATCTAGATGAATTATCCCATCGGCTCTTCATGCCCGCACTTGGGGCAGAGCAGGACCTGGATGGGGTCCTTGCCGCGCGGCTTGCGGGTCTTTTCGCCCATGGTGGGGTTCTTGCACGCGGGGCAGGTGACGGGGACGGGCTTGTCCCAGGCGGTGTAGTCGCACTTGGGGTAGTTCACGCAGCCGTAGAAGACCTTGCCGAAGCGGGTCTTGCGGGGGCTGAGGCCGCCGCCGCACTTGGGGCAGGGGACGGCGAGGATCTCCTTCTTCACGGTCTTGCAGGTGGGGTAGTCCACGCAGCAGACGAACTCGCCGTAGCGGCCGTGGCGCTTCACGAAGCCCTTGCCGCAGTTGGGGCACTTCTCGCCGGTGGGCTCGTCCGGTGGAACCGGAATACCTTTCGGATCGGCCTTCACGATGCCCTTGCACTTGGGGTAGTTGGGGCAGGCCCAGAAGGGGCCCCACTGGCCCTTGCGCAGGTTCATGGGCGTGGTGCCGCAGAGCGGGCACTCCGGCGCGTCCTCCGGCTCCTCCATCTTCTCGAGGTCCGCCGTGTAGTCGCACTGGTCCTTCTCGGCCTCGGCCCCGTAGTTGGTGCAGCCCAGGAACAGCCCGTTGCGCCCGATGCGCTTGAGCAGCATGCCGGGCTTGCGCTTGCGGTCGCCGCACTTGGGGCACTTCTCCCCCGTGGGCACGCCGGCCTTGAGGTTCTGCATGTCCGTGCCGGCCGCCTTGAGCGCCTTCTCGAAGGGCCCGTAGAAGTCGGTCATGGCCTTCTTGAAGGTGAGCTTGCCCTCCTCGATGCGGTCGAGGTTGCCCTCCATGCCCGAGGTGTACTTGGGATCCAGCAGGTCCTGGAAGCCCTGCAGCAGCAGGTCGGTGACCACCATGCCCAGGTCGGTGGGCTTGAAGCGGCCCTCGTGCTTCTTCACGTAGTCGCGGTCCTGGATGGTGGCGATGATGCTGGCGTAGGTGGAGGGCCGGCCGATGCCATCCTCCTCCAGCTCCTTCACCAGGGTGGCTTCGTTGAACCGCGCCGGGGGCTTGGTGAACTGCTGGTCGGTGTCGAGCTGCTCGAGTTTGAGGGCCTCCCCCGGCTTCAGGGCGGGCAGCAGGCCCTCCTCGCCCTCGTCCTCCTCGTCGCCCTTGGCGGCATCGGCGATGGCCTCGGCGTCCGCCTCGGTGGCGTCGGCCCGGTACACCGCCAGCCAGCCGGGGAAGCGCTCGATCTCGCCCTTGGCCTCAAATAAGGCCGTCTCCTTCTTCCCCAGCTCGGCCTCCGTCTGCACCACGGTCTCGTCGAAGCGGGCGGCCTCCATCTGGCTGGCCAGGGTGCGCCGCCAGATGAGGGCGTAGAGGCGGAACTGGTCGGGCTCCAGGTGGCCCCGCAGGCTCTCGGGGGTGCGGGTGAGGTCCGTGGGGCGGATGGCCTCGTGGGCGTCCTGCGCCCCGGCCTTGCCGGTGTAGATCCGGGCCTTGGCGGGCAGGTACTCCTTCCCGTACTTCTTCTGGATGAACTCCCGGGCGGCCTCGATGGCCTCGGGGGCCATGCGGGGCGAGTCGGTGCGCATGTAGGTGATGAGGCCCACGGGCCCCTGGCCGAAGTCCACGCCTTCATACAGCCGCTGGGCGTTCTGCATGGTGCGGCTGACGCTCATCTTGAGCTTCTGGGCCGCCTCCTGCTGGAGCTTCGCCGTGGTGAAGGGGGCGGCGGGGTTCCGCTTCTTCTCTTTCGTCTCCAGGCTGGTCACCGTGTAGGCGGCCTTCTCCAGCCTGGCTTTCAGATCCCTGGCCTGGGCGGCGTCCGCGATGCGGCGCTTGGTCTCCTTGTTGCCGAGCTGCAGGGCCTCGCCCCCGAGCTTCACCAGCTTCATCCAGAAGCTGGGGGGCAGCTTGGCGGCGAACCGGCCCTTCATCACCCAGTATTCGACGGGGACGTGGGCCTGGATCTCCCGCTCGCGGTCCACGATGAGGCGCACGGCCACGCTCTGCACGCGCCCGGCGGAGAGCCCCCGGCGCACCTTGTCCCAGAGCACCTGGCTCACCTTGTAGCCCACGAGCCGGTCCAGCACGCGGCGGGCCCGCTGGGCGTCCACCAGCTTCTTGTTGATGACGGTGGGGGCCGCCATGGCCTTCTGGATGCCCGACGGCGTGATCTCGTTGAAGAGGACCCGCTTCACGGGCAGGGACTTGGGGGGCTTGATGGCCTCCATGAGGTGCCAGCTGATGGCCTCCCCCTCCCGGTCGGGGTCGGTGGCGAGCACCAGCTCGTCGGCGGACTTGGCGGCGGCCCTCAGCTCCTGGACGACCTTGGCCTTGGCCGGGCTGATCTCGTACTCCTCCTGGAAGCCGTTCTCGATATCCACGCCCAGCTTCTTGGGCAGGTCCCGGATGTGGCCCACGGACGCCATGACCTTGTACCCCTTGCCGAGGTACTTGGTGATGGTCTTCGCCTTCGAGGGGCTTTCGACGATCACGAGCTTTGTCACGAGGCGACTCCCTTGGGGGCTAAGCATGGAACCGGGCCCTGGCGGTTTGTCAAGGGACCCCCCGGGCCCGCCAGATCCTCCATCAGGTCGGCCGGGGCGCGGCAGACCCGCGCCGCGCCTTCCCGCAGGAGGGCGTTGGGCCCCTCGGCGGAGGGATCCTCCGGTGATCCAGGGCACACCCACAGCTCCTTCCCCAGGTCGAGGGCGAGGCGGGCCGTGACCAGGGAGCCCGAGGCCAGGGCCGCCTCCACCACCAGCACGCCGTCCGTCCAGGCCGCCAGCAGCCAGTTGCGCCGGGGGAAGTGCCACTTCCGGGGCGGGGCTTCGGGCGGGAAGGCGGTGAGCACGCCGCCCCCGGACGCCACCATCCGATCCATGAGGGGAACGTGCTCGGCCGGGTAGGGGTGATCGAGGCCCGAGCCCAGCACCCCCCAGGTGGGGCCGGCCTCCAGGGCCCCCTCGTGGGCGGCACCGTCCACGCCCCGGGCCAGTCCCGAGAGCACGGCCACCCCCGCCTCCGTGAGCGCCCGGCCCCACGCCCGGGCCCGGGCGCGCCCGCGCGGGGTGGCCTGGCGGCTGCCCACCACGGCCACCCCGGATCCGGGGGGCGGGAGGGTGCCGCGCACC
>DAIDKC010000184.1 GCA_027451045.1 Holophagaceae bacterium
GGGCCCGTAGACCTCCGCCGTGTCGAAGAAGGTGACGCCGCGCTCCACGGCGGCGCGGATGAGGGCGATGGCCTCCGACCTGTCGACGGCGGGGCCGAGGCCGAAGCTCAGGCCCATGCAGCCGAGGCCGAGGGTGGAAACGTTCAGACCGTTTGTTCCGAGGGATCGCGTCTGCATGGTCAGGCTCCTTGGTGAAGTAGGGCGAGGTCAGAGGGTAGGCAGGACCGGCCGGGGTTCCGGCGCGGCCTCGTTCAGGCAGCGGAGCGCATTGAGTGTCCGGGGGTAGCCGACGTAGGGGAGCAACTGGGTGAGGACGTCCAGGAGACGGGCCCGGTCATTGCCCACCCGGAGATTGCCCTCGATGTGGCCCTTCAGCTGGGCTTCGCAGCCCCGCAGGGAAAGGAGCATGGCGAAGGTCAGCAGCTCCCGCGTCCCCAGGTCCAGGCCGGTGCGGGTGAGGTGGTCGCCGAAGCAATTCGAGGCGAGGAAGCGGTTGACATGCGCCTGATCCTCCGGGGCCGCCCGGTGCATCTGGTCGATGCGTTCTCCGAAGATCTCCCGTTGGAGCGCCAAGCCCCTCTCGAAGCGGGTCGCCGGGGTGGTGGTGGACTGGCCTTCCAGGGGCAGCGCCACGCCCCGGCTCACCAGGATCTCGTTCGTGGCGTGGAGGAAGTCGTAGACGATGCCGATGCCGCAGTAGGGCACGGCCTGGTAGACGATCTCCTTGGCCTCCACCGGGGTTACGCCCAGGTTCAGGGCGCCCTGGAGCATGGCGCGGTACTCGCCGAGGGTCTGGCTGGCGATGAGGGCGGCGAGGATGGTCATCATCCGGGTGCGCTCATCCAGGCTCCCGCAGGCGGGGATCTCGTCGAAGGCGAAGGCATCGAAGACCTCGATGAATTCCGGGTCCGTGACCTTCAGGGTGGAGACGTGGCCCGGGAACAACCGGGCATGGTTCCGGGCGGCGGTTACGGAGATGCCCATGGCGCCTCCTCAGCCCTTCAGCGACGCCATGTCGATCACGAAGCGGTACTTCACATCGCTCTTGAGCAGGCGCTCGTAGGCGGCGTTGATGTCCTGCATGCGGATCACCTCCACATCCGCCGTGATGCCATGCTGGCCGCAGAAGTCCAGCAGCTCCTGGGTCTCGGGGATGCCGCCGATCAGCGACCCGGCCACGGCTTTCCGGCCCAGGATCATGGGCGTCGTGTTCAGGAGGGGGTCCAGCCCGCCCAGGTAGCCCACCAGCACCAGGGTGCCGCTGGTGGCCAGGGTGGGGAGGTACGGGTTCAGGTCGTGGACGTAGGGCACGGTGTCGAGGATCAGGTCGAACCTGCTGGCGGCCTGGGCCATCTGGGCCGGGTCCGTGGACCGCACGATGTGATCCGCGCCCAGGCGGCGGGCGTCGCCTTCCTTGCCCTGGGACCGGGTGAAGAGGGTGACCTCGGCGCCCAGCGCCTTGGCCAGCTTGAGGCCCATGTGCCCCAGGCCGCCGAGGCCGACCACGGCCACACGGCTGCCCGCGCCCACCTTCCAGTGCCGCAGGGGCGACCAGGTGGTGATGCCCGCGCAGAGCAGGGGCGCGGTGCCCGCCGGATCCAGGCCCTCGGGGACTCTCAGCACGAAGCGCTCGGACACGACGATCCGCTCGGAGTAGCCGCCCTGGGTGAGGGTGTGGTCGTGGCGGTCCTCCCGGCCGTAGGTGTAGGTGGCACCCTCCAGGCAGTACTGCTCCTCACCGTGCTCGCAGGGGCCGCAGGTGCGGCAGGAGTCCACCATGCAGCCGACCGCCACCGCATCCCCCGGCTTGAATCGGCGGACTTCGGGGCCGACCTCGGCCACGCGACCGACGATCTCATGGCCAGGCACGATGGGATAGGCGGTCCACCCCCAGTCGTTGCGGGCGGTGTGCAGGTCGGAGTGGCAGACGCCGCAGTAGCGGATCTCGATCACCACGTCGTCCGGGCGCGGGTCGCGGCGGTCGAAGCGGTGGGGGGCGAGGTCCGCGGTCGGGGAGGTGGCGGCGTAGCCGAGGATGGTCGTGGGCATGTCGGGGGCTCCTGGGGGTGCGAAGACCAGGGAAAGTCTAGGGAGGGAACCTGAGCGGGGCTTGCCTGGAACTCCGAACTTCTGGCCTGATCCTCCGGATCTGGGCCGAAACCCGTTCCGCTACCATCACTCATGCCGCCCCGCCGCCTCTCCGCCCTGGTCCTGCTCGGCTTCGCCTCGGGGCTGCCGCTCTACCTCACGGGCGCCACGCTCAAGGCGTGGCTCACCAAGGGGGGCGTGGACCTCGTGGCCATCGGAGCCTTCTCGCTGGTGACGCTGCCGTACGCCCTGAAGTTCCTCTGGGCGCCGCTGCTGGACCGCTACGTGCCCCCCTTCCTGGGCCGCCGGCGGGGCTGGCTGCTGATCACCCAGGGCGCGCTGGCAGCCTGCCTGGCGGCCCTGGCCTTCTCTGATCCCCGAATGTCCCTGGGCCGCATCGCCTTCCTGGCGACGGCGGTGGCCTTCAGCAGCGCCAGCCAGGACATCGCCACGGACGCCTGGCGGGCCGAGGTGCTGCCGCCGTCCTTCCTGGGCCTGGGCAATGCCATCCACATCGGGGCCTACCGCGTGGCCATGCTCGTGAGCGGGGCCCTGGCCCTCATCCTGGCGGACCACCTGGGTTGGAAGGCGATGTACCTGGGCATGGCCGGGCTCATGGTCCTCTCGGTGATCGGCACGCTCCTGGCGGAGAACACCGATGACGCCGCCCAGGCGCCGCGCACGCTCACGGAAGCGGTGGTGGGGCCTTGGCGGAACTTCCTCGCCCGGCCGGCCTTCGCGGAGATCCTGGCCTTCTGCGTCCTCTACAAGATCGGGGACCAGCTGGCGGATTCCATGACCATGCCCTTCCTCATCCGCGGCATGGGCTTCAGCCTCACGGTCATCGGCGCCACGACGAAGACCGTGGGCATCGCCTTCATCATCGTGGGCGGGCTGGTGGGCGGCTGGGTGCTGCTCAAGCTGAGCCTGCGCCAGGCGCTCTGGCTGTTCGGCTTCGTGCAGGCGGGCTCGGTCCTGGCCTTCTGGGCCCTGTCGCGCCTGGGGCCGAAGCTGGGCCTGCTGGTGGGGGCCCTGGCCCTGGAGAACCTGGCCTTCGGCATGGGCGGCGCGGCCTTCGCGGCCTTCCTCATGGGCCAGTGCGACAAGCGGTTCACGGGCACCCAGTACGCCCTGCTCACCAGCCTGATGGCCCTCAGCCGGAGCTTCCTGGCCGCACCCATGGGGGAACTGGCCGAGCACCTGGGCTGGTCGGGCTACTTCCTGTTCTGCGCCGCTGCCGCCATCCCGGGACTGCTGTTGCTGCTGCGGTGGGAACGGTGGGGCATCCAGGCCCCGGCCGCGTGATCAGCCCTTGGCCAGGGGCCGCTGCGCCCGACGCCAGGCCCGCAGGCCGCCCTTGAGGACGTAGATCCACTGGAAGCCCCGGGCGGCCAGGAGGGCATAGGCCTGGTGGGAGACCGCATCCGTCTCGTCCACCAGCACGATGGCCCGGCGGGCCTGGGGATCCGGCGAGAGGAAGCGGGCCTCGAAGGGGCCCCAGGCGAGGTTCAGGCTTCCCCGGATGTGGCCCTGCCTGAAGCGGGCAGGGTCCCGGAGGTCCACCACCAGCGCCCCCGGTCCCACCAGGAGTTCCTCGAGCTGGATGGGGTCCAGCACGGGGCGGTGGCGGCCCCGGTGCCAGGAGGCCACCCGCGGGAGGAGGACCACCCCCAGGAGCAGGAGGCAGGTCACCGCGATGGCCAGTCCCGGGAGATGTGGATGGGTCTGGAACCACGTGCTCCAGTCCATGGGAGGCTCGAGCAGGGGCAGCGCCGCAGGGCTCATGGCGACCTCGGAGGGATTGCCCGAAGGATGCGCCGGCGCAGCCCCTAGTTCAAGGCCAGGGCCTCCACGAGGGTACGGAACGGCTCGGGGATCGGAGCCTCCACCTGGATGCGTACGCCGGAATCCGGATGATCCACCGCCAATTTCCAGGCATGGAGGACGGGGTGGGGCAGGAGCAGGGACTGGCCCTCGGCGCCGAGCCAGCGGGTGGGGCCGCCGTAGAGCGGATCGCCCAGCAGCGGTGCCCGGAGGTGGGCCAGGTGGACCCGGATCTGGTGGGTGCGTCCCGTGAGCAGTTCGCATTCCACCAGCGCCGCGCTCGGCGTGCGAGCCAGCACCCGGAGGCGCGTCTGGGCGGGCCGCCCGCCCTCGGCCACGACCATCCGCAGCCGGTCGTGCTTGTGGCGGGCGATGGGCGCGTCCACGAGGAGCGAACCCAGCTGGGGCAGGCGCGGGGAATGGCGCACCAGGGCCAGGTAGCGCTTCTCCACGGTGCGGGCCTTGAACTGGGCCTGGAGGGCCCGCTGGGCCTCGGCGGTCTTGGCCAGGCAGAGGCAGCCCGTGGTGTAGCGATCCAGGCGGTGGACCAGGCCGGGCCAGCCCTGGGCCAGTTCCTCGCCATCCTCCTCCGGCGGGGCCTCGGGAGGCGTTGCGGGGACCGGAACCTTCAGCCGATGCAGCAGGGCGTTCACCACGGTGCCGCCCGGGTGGCCGGGACCGGGATGCACCACCATGCCCGCAGGCTTGTCCACGATCCAGAGCTGCTTGTCCTCGTAGAGGGTGCCCAGTTCGAGGGGCTCGGGTTCCAGATGGGAGGCGGGAGGCGGAGCGACGGGCAGGTCCGTCTCGATCTCATCCCCGGCCTTCAGGCGGTACCCTCCCTTGGGCACCGCCAGCCCGTTCACGAGGACCCCGCCCTCCCGGATGCGGGCCTCCCACCGGGCCCGAGGCACCTCCGGGTGCTGCTCGGCCAGGAAGCGGTCCAGGCGGGGGGCGGCAGCGGAGACCCGGAGCTTCATCCCCGGGCTGCCGCAGGCTTCCGGTGGCTCCAGGCCAGCCAAAGGCCCAGGCCCAGCATCATGAAGGCGATGCCGGTGGCCCGGCCCGTGCTCAGCCAGGCCCATCCGAACCAGCCCGTGCCCCGGTCCACGTCGCCGCGCCAGGTCTCCGTGATGAAGCGCCCGAGGCCCTCGGCCATGAAGTAGAGGGCGAAGATCTGCCCCTCGAAGCTGCGGCGCTTCCGGGTCACCAGCAGGAGGGTCATGACCAGCAGGTTCTCGAAGCAGTTGTAGAGCTGCACCGGATGGAGGGGCACCCCCAGGGGCGTGCCGCTGAAGGCGTTGGCGATGGGATTGGTGAAGGTCACCGCCCAGGGCAGGTGGGTCTCGGTGCCGTAGCAGCACCCGGCGGAGAAGCAGCCCAGCCGCCCGATGGCCTGGCCCAGGGCCACGCCGGGCACGAGGGCATCGCCGGTCACCCGCAGGGGGAGGCCCTGGCCTTTCCGCAGCTTCCAGAAGAAAACCAGGGTCGCGGCGATGATGCCGCCGTGGATGGCCCCGCCGGCCCGGAGGGTGGACAGGGTGAAGATGTCGCGGAACGACATGGCCCCGTCCTGGCCGGCCGGCGTCAGGAGGCCCACGATGATCATCAGGAGCTTGGAGCCCAGGATGGCCGCCACTAGGATGGCGATGGCCAGGTCCGTGATGGCGGCGGGCTTGAGCCCGTCGAGCTTCCCCTGGCGCTGGGCGAGGGCGGTGCCCGCGAAGAAGGCGATGGCCAGCAGCAGGCCATAGGTTCCGACAGGGAAACTGCCGATCTGGAAGAGGACGGGATGCATCGGAATTCCGGGTCTGAGGGGTGGAAACGGGAGCCCGAAGGCTGAACACTGAAGGCTGAACGAGGGAAAGGACCCGCCATGCCGACGATCACCGCCCGTGAACTCGCCGCAAGGCTGGGAGGCGAACTGGAGCATTGTCCCCCGGATCGCCCCATTTCCGAAGTCCGCCCCTTGGATGACGCCGGACCGGGTTCGGTTTCATTCCTGGCCAATCCCCGGTATGCCTCGAAGGCCGAGGCCAGCGGCGCCGGCCTGATCCTCGCGGACCCGTCCGCCTCCCTGGGCGAGCATCCGGTCCTACGGGTCCCGAACCCCTACTGGGCCTTCGCCCAGGCCATCGGGTGGCTGCACCCGGAGCCCGAGCCCGCGTGGGGCGGCACGCCCATCCACCCCACGGTCCGGGTGGGGGCCGGCTGCCGCCTGGCCCCCGGCGTCACCGTGGGCGCCCGGACGGTGCTGGGGGCTGGTTGCATCCTGCATCCCGGCGTCCACATCGGGGAGGACTGCGCGCTGGGGGAGGGCTGCGAGCTCTTCTCGGGCGTGGTGCTCTACCGCAGGACCCGTCTCGGCCGCCATGTCCGGATCCACGCCAACACGGTCCTGGGCAGCGACGGGTACGGCTACGTGCTGGTGGACGGCCGCCACCAGAAGGTCCCCCAGGTGGGCTGGGTGGAGGTGGGCGACGAAGTGGAACTGGGCGCCTGCGTGGCCGTGGACCGCGGCGTGCTGGGCCCCACGCGCATCGGCGCCGGCACCAAGGTGGACAATCAGGTCCAGATCGGCCACAACGTCCAGGTCGGAGAGCACTGTCTCCTGGTGAGCCAGTCCGGCATCAGCGGCTCCACCAAGCTGGGGGACTACGTGACCCTCGCGGGCAAGGTCGGCGTGGTGGGCCACATCGAGATCGGCAGCCGCAGCATCGTGGGCGGCAACAGCGTCGTGGCCAAGAGCCTGCCCGAGGGGAGCTTCGTGACCGGCTTCCCCGCCCGGCCCCACCGGGAGTGGACCGAATCCCAGGCCGCCCTCAACCGCCTGCCGCGGCTGCTGAAGCAGCTTCGCGCCAAGGGCTGAGGGGGCGGCTCCGGCCCGGCCGGGGGACCCCGGCGGGATCCCGGGGAGAAGGCCCGCCATAATGCCCTCCGGGAGGCCCGCATGGAGCGTGTCCAGTGCGTCGTCATCGGAGCTGGCGTGGTGGGCCTCGCCCTGGCGCGGACCCTGGCTCGGGCCGGCCAGGAGGTGCTGGTGCTGGAGGCGGAGGACCGCATCGGCACGGGCATCAGCTCCCGCAACAGCGAGGTGGTCCACGCCGGGATCTACTACCCGGCCGGATCGCTCAAGGCCCGGACCTGCGTGGCCGGGAACCGCCTGCTCTATGCCTTCTGCGAGGCCCACGGCGTGGCCTGCCGACGCCTGGGCAAGCTCATCGTGGCCCAGGCGGACCAGCGGGACGCCCTGCGGGGGATCCAGGCCAAGGCCGCAGCCAACGGCGTGGCACTGGACTGGCTGGAGGCGGAGGCCGTGGGCGAGTTGGAGCCCGACCTGCGCTGCGCGGCGGCCCTCCATTCGCCCACCACGGGCATCGTGGACAGCCACGGCCTCATGCGGGCCCTGGCGCTGGACGCCGAGGCCCACGGCGCCACGGTGGCCCTGCGCAGCCCCGTGGTCGGCGGCCAGGTGGGCAGGGATGGGATCGAGCTGCGCATCGGCGGCGAGGATCCCGTGAGCCTCCGGGCCGAGCGGGTCTTCAACGCCGCGGGTCTGGGCGCCCAGGCCGTGGCGCGGAGGCTTGAAGGCCTGGCGCCGGAGACCGTGCCTCCCCAGTTCCTCTCCAAGGGCAACTACTACGGCCTCTCGGGCAAGGCGCCGTTCGCCCGGCTGGTCTACCCCATCCCCAGCCAGGGCGCCCTGGGCGTCCACCTCACCCTGGACCTCGCCGGCCAGGCCCGGTTCGGCCCGGACGTGGAGTGGATCGAGCGCGAGACCTACGACGTGGATCCCCGCCGGGCCGACAGTTTCTACGCCGAGGTGCGCACCTACTGGCCGGGCCTGCCCGACGGGGCCCTCCAGCCCGCCTACGCCGGCATCCGGCCCAAGATCCACGGCCCCGGGGAACCCCAGCCCGACTTCCTGATCCAGACCGAGGCCGTGCATGGTGTGCCGGGCCTGGTAAACCTCTACGGCATCGAGTCGCCGGGGCTCACCGCCAGCCTGGCCCTGGCCGAGGAGGTCGCGGACCGGGCCGGGTTCCCCGCCGCCTCCGCGCGGTAGGCTGGGCCATGGACGCCCCGCCTCCGCCCGTCGAAGCCACGCCCCCGGAGGTCGCCTTCTGCCTCGAGCTGGGCCGGGCCTTCCAGGCCTCGGGCATCCCGGCCCACCGCTTCGAGGACGCCCTGGCACGCGTCTCCCGGCGCCTGGGCCTGGAAGGGCAGTTCTTCGCGCTGCCCACGGCCTTCTTCGCCTCCCTGGCCCGGCGGGACCAGCATTGGACCTTCTTCCAGCGCAGCCTGCCGGGGGACGTCGAGCTGGAGCGCCTCTCCGACCTCCAGGAGACCACTGACGCCCTCATTGACGGACGGCTGGGTGCGGCCGAGGCCGCCGCGCGGGTCCGGGCCATCCAGGCCGCCCCGCCCCGCTGGGGCGCGGCCATGACCGTGCTCTGCTTCGGCCTGGGCTCGGCCCCCGCGGCCCAGTTCTTCGGCGGGGGCTGGCGGGAGATCGCCCTCACGGGCTTCCTCGGCCTCCTGGTGGGCCTGACCGTGGTGCTGCTGGGGCGGCGCACAGGGTCCTCCCGGCTGGTCTACCCCGTGTCCGGCGCCCTCGTGGGCTTCCTGGCCGTGGCCGCCGCCTGGCGTTTCCCCCACGTCTCGCCCCAGGTGCTCACCGTGAGCGGCCTGATCGTCCTGGTGCCAGGCCTGCGCCTGGTGGTGTCCATGAACGAACTGGCCACGGGCAACCACGTCTCCGGCACCGCCCGCCTGGTGGACACCTGCATGACCTTCCTGTCGCTGGGTTTCGGCGTGGCCCTCGGTCAGCGCCTGGCCTCGCCCCTGCTGGAGCGCGCCCTCCACGGCCAGCCCCGGCCCCTGCCGGATTGGACCCTGGCCATCACCCTGCCCCTCATCGCCGCCGCCTTCGTGGTGCTGTTCCGGGCGCGGCCCCGGGACTTCCCCTGGATCCTGGCCGCCTGCGTCCTGGCCTTCCTGGGGGCCCGCGAGGGCTCGGTCTGGCTGGGGCCGCAGTTCGGCGTGGGCCTGGGCGCCTTCGTCCTGGGCCTGGCCAGCAACGCCTTCAGCCGCTGGAAGGGACGGCCCTCCATCGTCACACTCCTGCCCGGCCTGGTGGTGCTGGTGCCCGGGGGCCTCGGCTTCCAGGGCCTGGGCTTCATCATCCAGAAGCAGGTCATCGCCGGCCTGGACACGGCCTTCCAGGCCCTCTTCGTGGCCATCGCCCTGCTCACGGGGCTGCTCCTGGCCCAGGCGGCGCTGCAGCCAAAGACCGCGCTGTAGCCCTCCCCAGCCTCCTCATCGCCCAGGGAGGGGGCCTTCGGCCTGTTTCGCAAAAAATGGAATAATTATTTGAAGAAAATTTTAGTGCATCAAAATCATATTTGCTTCATCCTTGGACCCGAGGTGGTCCATGTCCCTCCTGCCCTTCACCCAGAAAGCCAACGACGCCCTGGTGGCCGCCCGCGAGCGCGCCGTGGCCGACCAGCACCCGGAACTCCTGCCCCAGCACCTGTTCCTCGCCCTGCTCTCCCCCGACGCCGGGCTCCGGCCGCTGCTGGAGCGGGCTGGGCTGGCCCCGGAATCCCAGCAGGGCCTCCTGGACGCCGCCGAGGAGCTGGTGGCGAAGCTGCCCCGGGCCGTGGGCGGGGCCGAGCCCCAGGTCGGGTCCGGCTTCCGGCACTTCCTGGAGGTGGCCAGCGACACGGGCCGGGGCCTGGGCGACCGCTTCCTGGCCACGGACGCACTCCTGCTCGCCTTCGCCAACGCCCACACGGACGCCCGGAAGGTGCTCGACCGCTTCGGCCTCGACCGCAGGAAGCTGGAGGCCGCCGTCCGCGAGGTCCGCAAGGGCTCCAAGGTGGAGGACGAGAAGGCCGAGGAGAAGTTCGCCAGCCTGGAGAAGTACGCCAAGGACTACACGGCCCTGGCGGAAGCCGGGAAGCTCGATCCCGTCATCGGCCGCGAAGAGGAGATCCGCCGGGTCCTCCAGGTGCTGTCGCGGCGCACGAAGAACAACCCCGTGCTCATCGGCGAGCCCGGCGTGGGCAAGACGGCCATCGTCGAGGGCCTGGCACAGCGCATCGTCGCCGGCGAGGTGCCCGACAGCCTGACGGGC
>DAIDKC010000185.1 GCA_027451045.1 Holophagaceae bacterium
CGGGGTACCTGGCAGTGTATCAACCCGGAAAAGGCTTGAAAGAACTCACCACGCCTTGGGAACAAGTTTCATTCAATGATTTTTTCAAAATCCAAACAGATTCAAGATTTATCCGTAGCATCGGAATGATCCGAAAACCCGGTGCTCCTCCCGAACAACTCTCCGTCATTCGAAGCAGAGCACCGTACCCCATACAATTCATACCAACGACCCCTGGCAAGGTTCTTATTGTTTTTAAAAATAATAATACAAAAAACAATAAAAACGATACAACCATTCCAAACGGGCCGTCCCAAAGTGTAGACGGAAAAACAAAAGTATTTCATTTATATTCAGATCATGCAGAGGCTTTTGAAATTGATTTAGCCACTTTGGATAGATCCACAGTGACTATCCCAAATAATGTCGAGTTTCCATGGTGGTTTAACGACAAGATAGGACTCATTTCATTGACAGAGGCTTTAAGAAAAAAATCAAATGCAAAATCATTTTAAAAATATACAAAGAGACTGATCCCCCGGCAGAGCCGAGGGCTTTCCTAAAGGCAATCATTGTCATTGCCTGGGTCGAGTCTTTATCAGGACGAACTACATATTCAGCGCCCGCCCATACACGGCCCGCGCCGCCTCGGGGAAGACCTCGTTCAGGGTGGGGTGGGGATACATGGTGTGGATGAGCTCGTCCACGGTGTATTCGCCACCCAGGAGGGCGACGCTGGAGGCGACGAGCTCGGTGGCCTTGGGGCCCAGGATGTGGATGCCGAGGATCTCGCCGTACTGCTTGTCGGCCACGATCTTGATGAAGCCGTGGGGCTCGCCCACGATGTTGGCCTTGGCCATGGGCGCGAAGGGGAAGGTGCCCACCTGCACGTCGTGGCCCTTCTCCCGGGCGGCCTTCTCGCTGAGGCCCACGGTGCCCACCTCGGGATCGCAGTAGGTGCAGGCGGGGAAGCGGTCGTAGCGCACGGGGTGGGGATGCACGTCCTTGCCCAGGCTCTGGGCGACGTGCTCGGCGGCCACGATGCCCTCGTCGCTGGCCACGTGGGCCAGCCAGGGGGTGCGCACGATGTCGCCGATGGCGTAGAGGCCGGGTTCGGCGGTCTGCATGAACCTGTCAATGACGACGCAGCCCCGGTCCACCTGGGCCTTGGTGGCCTCCAGGCCCACGCCCTCCAGCTTCGGCGCCCGGCCCACGGCCACCAGCAGGTGGCTGCCCACCACCTCGCCCGGCGTCGCGCCCTCCAGGAAGCAGGTCACGCCCTCCGCGCTCTTCTCGATGCGGGTGATCTTCGTGCCGGTGCGGACGTCCATCTTGTAGGTCTTCCTGAAGATCTTGGCCAGCTCCTCGCCGATGGCCGCGTCCTCCAGGGGGAGGATGGTGTCCATGAACTCGACGAGCGTGACCTTGGAGCCCAGGCGGCTGAACACGGAGGCGAACTCCACGCCGATGGCCCCGGCGCCCAGGATCACCAGGTGGGCCGGCAGCTCGGTGAGATCCAGGATGTGGTCGCTGTTCAGCACGCGGACGCCGTCGGTCTCCAGGCCGGGGATGGGCTTGGGAGCCGAACCCGTGGCCAGGATGATGCGCCTGGCTTCGTGGATTTCGCCCGCCACGTCCACCCGGCCCGAGCCCAGGAGCTTCCCGAAGCCCTTGAGCACGGTCACCTTGTTCTTCTTCATGAGGAACTCGATGCCCTTGGCGTTCTTGGTGACGATGCGGCCCTTGCGCTTGACGATGGTGGCGAGGTTGGGGGTGAGGGCCTTGCCGTCCACCCCATCAATGCCGTAGTCGTCGGCCACCTGCATCTGCTCGAAGCGGTGGGCGGTCTCCAGCCAGGTCTTGGCGGGGATGCAGCCGCGGTGGAGGCAGGTGCCGCCCAGGGCCGCATCCTTCTCCACCAGGGCCGTGCTCAGGCCCAGCTGGGCGCCCCGGATGGCGGCGATGTAGCCGCCGGGGCCGGAACCGATGACGAGGAGGTCGAACTGGGCCATGGGGCCTCCAAAGAGCAGGCCTCCATCATCCCACAGCCCGGCGAGTCCTCAGCCGGCGAGGGCCTCTCCGCCGTGGACCGGAGCCAGGAGCCGCGCCGCGAGGTTCAGCAGTTCCTGCCGTCCTTCAGACGTCCAGAAGGGGTGCGCCAACCGCGCCAGGGCGGACCCCGTCCAGACGACCTCCCCGGTGGTGCGGCGCAGCAGTTCCAGGACCACCTCCATCTCCGCGCCGTGTCCCCGCGCCCCCCCCGCGGCAGGGCCGCCGGCCGCAGCCGGTTCCTGGCGGCCCCCGCCCCGCCGGAGCAGCAGGTGGGCCCGCAGCCAGAGGTCAGCCGAAGCCGCGTCGGCCCGGACGAGCCCCCGGGCGGCCAGGAGGTCGAGGACCGATTCGGAGAATCCGGCGGCGGGGATCTCCGCGTGCCCCTTGCTCAGCACGATGGCCCGGCCCGCCCCCGTCACGGCGACGGTGTGGACCGAGGCGGCGTCGGGGGGGTCCCAACCGTCCATCTGCAGGCTGGCGCTCGGGGCGCCCGAGATCGCCAGCCCCGCCAAGGCAATGCCCGCCCAGTTCCCGATTCCCATTGGCAGCCTCCATCCAGGTGTGCCCGGATGGGGCCCGAGGTTCTCAGGCGAAGACGAGGGCCGTGCGCACCTCCCGCCGGGCGGCCCGCCACTCGGCCCAGGCGGCCCGCAGTTCGAGGCGGTGCTGGACCAGGGCGGCCTTCCACTCCTCGCGGGCCTCCCGCCTGGCCTCGGCCCGGGCCCGCCCCTTGGCCTTCCATTCGGCCTGCCGGGCCCGGAAGGTCTCGCGGCGCTCGGACAGGGCGGCCAGGGCCTCGTCCACCTTCAGGCGGGCGGAGGCGAGTCGCTGCTGCATGGGCGTGGCCACGCCGGGGCTGGCCAGGGCGAGGCGCTCCCGCAGGCGCTTCTCCTCCATGTGGAGCCGGGCCCGCTGGATGGCGGAGGCGCTCACCCGCCGGAAGCCGCTCACCAGGCCGAACCAGGCCAGGACGTTGAGCAGCCACTTGGTGCTGTCCCACTGGTACCAGAGGGCCCCATTGCGGTAGTCCCACTGCCAGAGGTGGTGGAAATTGTGGTAGCCCTCGCCGTAGGTCAGGGGGGCCAGCAGCCAGTTGTCCCGGGCCGTGTTCTTGTCGGTGTAGGGGCGGCTGCCGAACCTGTGGGCCGCGCTGTTGATGAGGAAGGTCGTGTGGTGGTTCACCACGATGCGCAGCAGCACGCCCCAGACCAGGTAGCCCCAGACATTGCCCGTGGCCAGGCCGATCCCCAGGGGGATCAGGCTCACCAGGGCCCCGATGAGGAAGTGGTTCCGGTGCTGCCAACGCACCAGGGGATCCTGCTCCAGGTCGGCCACGCCGGCGAGGGGCAGGTCCTTGGCCTCCATGGCCCAGGTCCAGTGGGCGTACCAGAAGCCCTTGCCGATCTCGTAGGGATCCTGGTCCGTGTCCACGTGCCGGTGGTGGATCCGGTGATCGCTGGACCACTTCAGGGCCGAGTTCTCGAAGGCCGCGGCGCCGAAGCAGAGGAAGAAGAGGCGCACGGGCCAGGAGGCCTTGTAGGCCCGGTGGCTGAAGAGGCGGTGGTAGCCGCCGCTGATGGCCGTCCCCACCAGAAAGGTCATGACCGCGAAGGTCAGGATCTCCCCCAGCACGGGACGGGCCACCAGGAGGCGCCAGGGCACCAGGACGAGCGCGAGGATCAGGGTTCCCACGAGGAAGGAGGTGTTCAGAACGTTCCAGCGCTTGGCCTGCGGCATCCAGGGGTCTCCGGCCGCTCAAGGAAGCGGACATTCCAGTCTATCGGAAGGTTGACCCCGGGTCATGATTGATCGGAAGGGCCCCGGGCCCGGGCGGCATGGGAAACTGTCGGTTATTCCCTTCCGCGGCGGAGCCTCCATGAAGATCCTCGTGACCGATGAAGTGACCGGCGAGGGACTCGCCCTCCTCCAGGGGGATCCCCGGATCCAGCTCGACCTGCGCCCGGGGATCCCCCGGCCCGAGCTGCTGGAGGTCATCGGGGCCTACGACGCCATCATCACCCGCAGCGGGACCACCGTGGACCGGGCGCTGCTGGACGCCGCGTCCCGGCTGAAGCTGGTGGCCCGGGCCGGCGTGGGCATTGACAACGTGGACGTGGAGCACGCCTCGGCCCGGGGGGTGATCGTGGTGAACGCCCCCTTCGGCAACACCAATGCCGCCGCGGAGCACACGCTGGGTCTCCTCCTGGCGGCCTGCCGCAACATCCCCGCGGCCCACGCCAGCCTGCAGGCCGGCGAGTGGAAGCGGGCGCGGTTCACGGGCGTGGAGCTGCGGGGCCGCACGGCGGGCGTGATCGGCCTGGGCAAGGTCGGGGGCCGGGTAGCCACCCGCCTCAAGGCCTTCGAGTGCGAGGTGCTGGGCTGCGATCCCTACATCTCGCCCAAGCGGGCCCAGGACCTGGGGGTGCGCCTGGTGGACCTGGACACCCTCTGCCGCGCCTGCGACATCCTCACGGTGCACACGCCCCTCACGGATGAGACCCGGGGCCTGATCGGCGCCGACGAGATCGCGAAGATGAAGCCCGGCGTGATCCTCCTCAATGTGGCCCGGGGCGGCATCCTGGACGAGACGGCGCTGCTGGCGGGCCTGGAGGGCGGGAAAGTGTCCCTGGCGGCGGTGGATGTCTTCTCGGTGGAGCCGCCCCGCACCGAGGGGCTGCGCCGGCTCCTGGAGCATCCCCGGGTGGTGGCCACCCCCCACCTGGGCGCCAACACCCAGGAGGCCCAGGTGAGCGTGGCCGTGGACGTCTCCCGGGAGATCCTCGCCTGGCTGGACCAGGCGCCCCTGGAGAACGCCGTGAACCTGCCGCGCTTCGACCCCGCCCTCCTGGGCCAGATGCGGCCGTGGTTCCGCCTCATGGCCCTCCTCAGCGAGTTCGGCCTCCAGCTCATGCCGGGCAACCTGGACCGCGCCACCTTCACCTACGAGGGCGGCCTGGCCCACCACGACTGCACCCCCCTCACCGTGAGCGCCCTGGCGGCCCTGCTGGACCGCATGGTGGAGCAGCCCGTGAACATGGTGAACGCAGGCCGGGTGGCCGAGCAGATGGGGCTGGTGGTGGAGGAGCGGAAGTCCACCCAGACGGGGGCCTTCTCCAACCTGGCCACCCTCACCCTGGAAGGCGGCGGGTCCACCCGGGTGGTGGCGGGCACCCTCTTCGAGGGGACCCCCCGCATCGTCCGCCTGCGGGACTACGCCATGGACTTCACGCCCCAGGAGCACATGCTGCTCCTCCACTACGAGGACCAGCCGGGCCGCATCGGCCGCATCGGCACCGTGCTGGGGGCCCGCGGCATCAACATCGCCTTCCTGAACCTGGGGCGGCGGGAGAAGCGGGGAGAGGCCATGGCGGTCCTCTCCGTGGATTCCCCCGTGCCAGCCGAGGTAGTGGCGGAGATCGGCCGGGAGACGGACGCGGCCTTCATCCGGGCCCTGCACCTGCCCTCCGCCGCCGGCCTCGAGTGAGGCCGAGCCCTGCCATGATGGGGGGGGAGGCCGCCTTGAAACTGATCGCCTGGGACTTCGACGGGACGCTGGTGGACAGCCGCCCCCTCATCGAGGCCGGCATGGCCCACGCCCTCGACGTCCTGGGCCAGCCCCGGTCCGTCATGGCGGAATGGCTGCGGTACGTCGGCCTTCCCGTGGAGACCGGCATCCGCACCACCTTCGGCCCCCTGGGCCTGGACGAGGCGCGGGTGCTGGAGGCCTACCGGAGCTTCGGGCACACCGAGCACGAGCACCTGCTCCAGCCCTTCCCGGGAATCCCCGAGCTGCTCCGGGAGCTGCGGGGGCGGGGACAGCGCATGGCGGTGGCCACCTCCAAGCGGCGGGTGCCCCTCCTGCGCCAGATGGCCCGGTTCGGCTGGGAGGGCTGGTTCGAGCCCATCATCACCCCCGACGAGGTCACCCACGGCAAGCCCCACCCCGAAAGCCTGGAGAAGCTGCAGGCCCTCACCGGACTGGCGGCCCGCGACATCCTCATGGTGGGGGACACCCCCTTCGACCTGGACATGGCCCGGGCCGCCGGCGTGCCGAGCCTGGCGGTGGGGCACGGCTTCTATTCCCAGGCTGCCCTAGAGGCCTGCGGGCCCCGGGCCTACGCCCCGGACACCGCGGCGCTCCGGGACCTCCTCCTCGCCTATCTATGATCCGGGGGGGACCACCGGCTCACGGGGCTCGCGATGTCCCCCCCCCGAGCCCCCCGCCCCGATCCCAGGCCACGCCTGAGATCGGCGCCATCCTCCACCCAGGAGCTGACATGGCCGAGTTGACGCACCTCGATCCCGAAGGCCGGCCGAGGATGGTGGACGTCTCCGGGAAGGCCGTCACCCGCCGGCGGGCCGTGGCGGCGGGCTGCCTGGAGCTGGACGAGGCGGCCGCCGAGGCCCTGACGCGGGGTGGCGGGCCCAAGGGCGACCCCTGGTCCGTGGCCCGGATCGCGGCCGTGGGGGGGGTCAAGCGGGCCGCGGACTTCATCCCCCTGGCCCATCCCCTGGCGATCGAGGCCGTGGATGTGGATCACCTCTGGGAGCCCGCCTCCCGGCGGGCCTGGCTGCGGGTGGCCGTGAGTTGCGAGGGGCGCACCGGCATCGAGATGGAAGCCCTGGCGGGTGTCACCACGGGCCTCCTGGGGCTCTACGACATGCTCAAGGCCGTCAGCCACGGCATGACCCTGGGACCCGTCCAGCTCCTGCGCAAGGAGGGGGGTCGGCGGGGCACGATCCTGATGCCCTGGAAGGCATGCCCCTGGGAGCCCTAGGGGCGCCCAGGCCAGTTGGAAAACATTTGCATATCCAGGTCGCCCATCCGCCGCTAGGATGGTAGTGGACCCGTTCCTCCCTTTCCACCCCGGGGTACTCGCCCCTCAAGGAGGCCTAGCGAAGCAGGCTTTTTCCGTTCCAGCCGGGAGTTTCCCATGCGTCTTGCCACTCTGACCCTTGTTCTCGCGTCCCTGACCCCTCATCTGAACGCCGCGCCCAGGGGCCGCTTTCGGCGAGGTCACGCCCCGGCCCGGGGCGCCATCCATGTGGTCCGGCGGGGGGAGACGGCCGCCAAGGTGGCCCGGGAAGCCGGATTGAGCCTGGCGGAACTCGCGCGGCTGAACCCTCGGGTGCGCCTCGCTCATCTGGCCATCGGCACCCGCCTCCGTCTCGGCCCGGGCCGGAGCGTGAAGCGGCGGATCGCCCCGGTCCGGGAGGACGCCCCGGTTCCGGCCCCCCAGTCGGCTGCCGATGCGGCGCTGCCGGCCCTGCCACCCCTGGCCGCCCTGCCTCCCATGCCGGCCCTCGGCCCGGATGCCATGCCCCACCTGGAGGGCCTGCTGCCCTACCGGATCCAGACCCTGCTCCCGCCGGATGCCCCGGTTCCCGATGCGGCCAGCGCCGACGGGCACCTCCAGCCCGACACCACCCGGGACCTCCTGGCCCTCATGCGGCCCGTGGTTCCCCCCGTCAGCGAGGCCGAGATGAAGGCCCTGCTGCCCACCTTCACCCCCGCCGATCCCCACCACCTCGACCTCCTGTGGCCCGTGGAGACCCGGACCATCAGCTCGGCCTGGGGCCCCCGCATGCGCACGCGGGTCATCCGCCTGCGCAACCACAAGAAGCGGTGGGTCCGCTACCGGGGCGTGCATGAGGGCGTGGACCTCACCGCCCCCATGGGCACGCCCGTGCTGGCGGCCATGGGCGGGAGGGTGGTCATGGCCGGCTGGCACCGGCAGTACGGGAACTACATCATCCTGGACCACGGCAACGGCGTGATGACCCTCTACGCCCACGCCAAGGTGAACCTCGTGCACGAGGGCGAAGTCGTCCACCGGGGCCAGCAGATCGCCGAGGTCGGCCGCACCGGCAACGCCACGGGCCCCCACGTCCACTTCGAGCTCCGGGTGAACGGGATTCCCGAGAACCCCCTGCCGGCCCTGGATCCCAACGAGCCCGTCCCGGCGGAGATGGCGGCCCGGAACGCCCGCCTCGAGGCCTCGCTGCACTGAGGCCGCCTCCCTCGGTCTTGAACCTGGAAGGGCGCCGACGCACCAGAGAGCGTGTGCCTCCCTGTTCGGCAAGGGATGGGGGCGGGTGTGCGTGCTAGAATGACTGTTTTCGCCCTTTCGAGGTGTCCATGCTGCCGTACCGACGTTTCCTCCGCGCCCTGCTGGGGGTCGCGGCCATGGCCGGCCTGGCCTTCGGCCTGGCCTGCAAGGGCAGCAGCCACGGATCCAACAGCGGCACCTTCACCCTGACCGGCAACATCACCTACACCCGCATCCCCCTGGCCACGGATGCCAACGGCGTGCCGACGGGCCTCAAGGACAGCACTGTGGCCTCCAACCTCGAGACCCTCCCCGCCCGGGGGGTCATGGTGCGGGCCTACCAGGAGAGCACCCAGACCCTGCCCGACGGGAGTTCGGCCACCGTGTGGATCCTCGCCACCAGCGGCTACACCGACACCAGCGGCAACTATTCCCTGACCCTGGGCACCAATGACCCCGTGATGGTGGAGGTCCTGAGCACCTTCTCCGGCGGGGACGGCAACTCCATCAACCTGATCGCGGATCCTGCGGGCATCGGCAGTACCGTTCCCGAACCCCAGCGCCTCCGCTACGCGCTTCGCAAGGCCCTGGATGGCACAGCCCCCGTCGGGGACCCCACCCCGGCCTCCATGCCCAGCGGCTCCGACACCACCCTCAACTTCACGGTGGGCCTCACGGATCCGTGGTGGCTGGTCAATCCCGAGATCAACAGCCAGACCCAGGTGGCCCCCGATGCCGCCCAGGCCACCCTGGAGACCACGCTGTCCGGGCGGACCGTTGGCACCGGCAGCCGCGTCCTGGCCATCGGCGATTCCATCGCGACCTTCGTGGCGGACTATGGGCACGCCTCCCCGGGCGAGCCCGTGGACCTGCATTATGCCCCCGGCGTCTCCGATCCCCGGGGCTCCTTCATCGAGTACGACCCGACGGTCTACCCCCTCTCGACCGTAGCGGATCCTGCCTCCGGGGTCTTCGTCCAGCATGCCTTCGGCTCCCTCCAGGGCGGGCCGGCCAATGACGACGCCTGGGACGAGTCGGTGATCTTCCGGCTGATGGCGCGCAACTTCCTCTACGGTGGAATCGTCAAGAGGACCTTCGGGATGGCCTCGGATCCCCTGAACCCCCAGGGGGCCCTGCTCACCCACCTCAGCCCCGACCAGGCCCTCATCGAGGGGCTTGCGGACGGGATGGCCGCGAACCTCCTGCATTCGCCCTACCTGGCGGACACGGCGGGCACCGGGCTGGCCTCCCCCGTGGTGGACATCCGGGACATCTCCACCCTGACCTCGAACGAGCTGTCCCCCGATTCCGCCCCCGACCTCCG
>DAIDKC010000186.1 GCA_027451045.1 Holophagaceae bacterium
GGTCGATGTCCATCTGGGAGGCTCCGAACTGGACCCCGAACTGCTTGGGGCTCAGCCAATGGTGGTAGGCCGGGCTGGCGGGATCCGAGGCTTGATCGAGGAACCGGTCGAGTTTGGCGCGGTTGGCCGCAGGCATGCGCAGGGAGAGGATCATCTTTTGCATCGGCAAGTCCCCGTCCGCCCGGCCCAGGACGGGCAACCGGTACACCATGGGATTCACGTTGCCATGCAGCACCACCCGGTCCTCTTCCTGGATGGCCTGGAAGGCGGCGACGGCCTTCGATCCGGGAGGCACGGACGGGGAGGAGGGGGGGGCCGGATTGGGCTTCGAAGCGTAGGCCGTCTCCTGCGCGCCCAGGGGCAGCGCCAGCATGAGGGCCAATGGAGTCAGTGTGCGCAGGCTGGTGGCAGCCATGATGCCTCCTGTAACTAGGTGAACTGGATCGTGATCTGGACCCAACCTCTATCGGGCGGGGGCCGGCAGACTTGAGGGTCGGGCGGCCGGTGAGGCGATGCCCCACCCGGGGAAGGCGCACACGGCTTGAGCGACCCTGAAGTCCTCAACATGCGACTGTTCGAGGGCACGGCGCTGCGGAGGCAGGGGATGATGCGGCGGGCTCTCCTCAGCCCGCCGTAGGCGGGAGCGTCTCCTCCGGCCGCCCCGGCACCACGGTGGGTGAATCCGGCTCCCACAGCACCTCGAAGGGGCTCACGGGATGCTCGATGTTCTTGAGGGAGACGGCATCCAGAGGGCGGAGGCGCGCGGGATCCATCCGTTCCGCGGTGCGCGGCCCGATCACGATCTGGCCGGGCTTCGCCACGCCGCTCTCCAGGCGGGAGGCCAGGTTCACGGTGCTCCCCATGACGGTGTAGTCCATCCGCTTCTCGCAGCCGATGTCGCCCGCGAAGGCCTCGCCGCTGTTGATGCCGATGCGCATGCGCAGTTCGGGGTAGCCCTCGGGCCGCTCGGCGTTGAGGATGCGCAGCACCTCCTGCATGGCCACGGCCGCTTCCACCGCGTGGCGGGCGTGGTCGGGATCGGGGCTCGGAGCGCCGAAGAAGGCCATGATGGCGTCCCCGATGTACTTGTCGAGGGTCCCCCCGCGGGCAAAGATCTGGTCCGTCAGGGCCTCGAAGGTGCGGTTGAGGATCCCGGCCAGCTTGAGGGGCTCCATGCCTTCGCTGATCCGCGTGAAGCCCGAGATGTCGGCGAAGAGCACGCTGATCTCGGAACGCTGGGCCTGGAGGGCCGGCGCCTCCTTGCTCTGGCTGGACTTCAGGATCTGGTCCACCACCGCCGGGCTGTGGTACCGCTCCAGCCGCTGGCGGAACTTGGCCTCGCGCTCGCGCTGGATGCCCACCGCGGCGAAATTCGCCATGGCGCTCAGCAGGTGCTCGTCCTCCCGGGTGAAGCTGCCCTTGCTCAGGCTCGTCTCCAGGTAGATCACGCCGAGGGCCTGGTCCTCCACGATGAGGGGCGCGCAGAGGGCCGAGGTGATGCCGTGGATCTTGATGCTCTCCCCGGCGCTGAACCGGGGGTCCATGCGGGCGTCCGTGGTGAGGATGGCCACCCGGTCGTTCATCGCCGTCCGGGCGATGGTCCGGCTGATGGGATTGCCGTGGGCGCCCGCCTGCTCTTCCCACACCAGCTCGGGCACCAGCTCCCCGGCGGCATCCTTCAGGAGGATGAAGCCCCGCTGGCAGGGGATCTGGGCCGTGACGAGGCCCATGACGGACTCCAGCAGCTCGCTCAGGCCCGCGGCCCGGAGCAGGGTCCCGGCCATGCCGGCCAGGCGCTGGAACAGGCTGGCAGCGTCGGAGGCCGGATGCTGGCCGCTGGCCTGGGCCAGCATCTCGTTCAGGCTGGCGTGGGGCACCAGGATCGAACCGGAGGCATCGAAGGCCCTGTCCTCCATGGAGATACGGGAGGACGAGGCGCGGGGGGCCAGGGACTGGTTGAGCCCTCTCACGGAGACCTCCGCCGTGGGGGCATCCTCGGGAACCCACTTCACCAGGGCCTCGCCCAGGAGCACCGCATCGCCCAGCCGGAGCCTGACCGCCTCGGTGACCGGCCGGCCGTTCAGGGTGGTGCCGTTCAGCGACTTGAGATCCTCGAGGAAGGGGACGCCGTCCTTCAGGAAGATCCGGGCGTGGAGGCGGCTGACGGCATTGGTCTGGAGGCGGATGGCCGCCTGGTCCCCGCGGCCGAGGGTGATTCCCCCCTCCGTGAGCTCCACGGAATGCAGGGCGCCGTCAACCTGGAGGGTGAGCTTCATGGCAGATCCGGAGGGGAGGTCGAGTCTATCACTGCTGATCTCATCGTCCGTTCGGGCTACTCTATGAGGTTCGCCCTGGATGGGGCGGGGAGGCGCATTGACCACCGTAGGCTTCATGTCCCTGGGCTGCCCCAAGAACCTCGTGGACTCCGAGGTGATGCTCGGGCACCTCCGCCTGAAGGGCTACCGGATCACCCCGGTGCTCGAGGAGGCCCAGGTGCTGGTGGTGAACACCTGCGGCTTCATTGATGCCGCCAAGCAGGAGAGCGTGGAGGCGATCCTCCAGGCGGCCGCCATGAAGCAGGAGGGCGCCTGCAGGAAGCTGATCGTCGCAGGCTGCCTGGTGGAGCGCTACCGGGACGAGCTCATGGCGGAGATCCCGGAGATTGACGCCTGCCTCGGCACCCGGGACATCGAGCAGGTCGCCGAGGTGATCGGCGCCGACGCGGCCTTCGACCTGGACCCCAACCCGGACTACCTCTATACCGAGGCCAGCCCCCGGCTCCTCACCACGCCCAAGGCCAGCGCCTACCTGAAGATCAGCGAGGGCTGCGATCACGCCTGCGCCTTCTGCGTCATCCCGCAGTTGCGGGGGCGCCACCGGAGCCGCAGCATCGAGAGCGTGGTGGCAGAGGCCCGCAACCTCGTGGCCCAGGGTGTGCTCGAGATCAGCCTCGTGGCCCAGGACACCACGGACTACGGGCGGGACTTCGGGGACCCCGACGCCCTGGAGAAGCTGGTGCGCGCGCTGGGCGAAGTGGAAGGGCTGCGCTGGTTCCGCATCCACTACGCCTACCCCAACCGTCTCACGGACGGGCTGCTCCGCGCCATGGCGGAGACTCCGGCCTGCGCGAAGTACCTGGACATGCCCCTCCAGCACGCGGACGCGGGGCTGCTCAAGGCCATGGCCCGGGGCGGGAACCGCGCCTCCTTCCTCAAGCTGATCGGGAAGGTGCGCCGCATCGTCCCGGGCATCACCCTCCGCTCGAACTTCATCGTGGGCTTTCCCGGGGAGGACGAGGCCGCCTTCGCGGAGCTGAAGGGCTTCGTGGCCGAGGCGCGCTTCGACCACGTGGGCGTCTTCACCTACAGCCTCGAGGAGGGCACCGCCGCGTACGACCTGGGCGACCCCGTGCCGAAGCGCACCAAGGAAGCCCGCAAGCGGCGCATCCTGGAACTCCAGCAGCGGATCGCCCGGGAGAAGAACCAGGCCTACGTCGGGCAGGTGCTGGAGGTGCTCGTCGAGGGAGCCCACGAGGAGACCGAGCTCCTCGTCAAGGGGCGCCACCAGGGCCAGGCCCCGGAGATTGACGGCAGCGTGCTCCTGGTGGACGGCGAGCCGAAGCTGAACACCATCCAGAAGGTCCGCATCGTGAAGGCCCATGCCTACGACCTCATCGGCGAAGTGGAGGAAGGCGGGCTGGAGGCCAGCACCGCCGCCTTCGAAGCGGCCTTCCGCAGCCGCAAGGGCTAAACGGGACCTCGGGAAGCCCCGTAGGACTTCGGGAGCCGAACCTTCCGGGATCCTTGATGCGCCATGTTTTCCTGGCCCTTGCGTGCCTGCCCGCCCTTGCGGCGCAGGAACCCCATCCGCCCCACGTGGCGATCCCGAGGCTGTCCCAGGCGCCGTCCATGCGCCGGGACGCGGACCTCTCCACCTGGAAGGGCGCACGGGTGATCCGGGATTTCAGCATGATCATGCCCGACGACCAGGGCATCAACCGCTGGCCGACCATCGTCCATGTGGGATGGGGTCCCGATGCCCTCTACGTGGCCTTCGAGGCCAAGGATCCCGAGCCTGCCAAGATCCACGCCGCCCGCCACATGCGGGACACCAACAACGGGGATTTCGATTTCGTGGGGGTGGACATTGATCCTTCGGGCAAGGGGCAGAGCGTCATCCGCCTCTTCGTGACCCCCCTGGGCGGCCAGATTGACGAGATCATGACGGACAGCACCGGGGAGAACGCTTCCTACGACTGCCTGTGGGATTCCACGGGCGTCCTCACGCCCGACGGCTACGTCGTGAAGATGCGCATCCCCTACAGCAGCCTGCGCCGGATGCCGGGCGAGTGGGGCATGCGCTTCCTGCGCATCATCCCGCGGGAGCGGCGGTACGGCATCTCCTGGCCCCGCATGAGCCGCGACATCCAGTGCGACATCTGCCAGATGGCGCGGGTATCCGGAGCCCCCGTGACCGAACCTGGATCGCCCTTTCTTTTCATTCCCTTTGCCACCTTCAACCGCACGCAGTCCCTGGATCCCGATCCCTCGGCACCGACCCGGACCAAGGCCCAGCTGGGGGCGGATCTCCGCTACGCCACCACCGCCCTCACCCTTGAAGGGACGTACCGCCCCGACTTCGCCACGGCAGACGCGGACGTGGATCCCCTCCAGATCAACAGCCAGTTCAGGGTCTTCTATCCCGAGAAGCGGCCCTTCTTCCTGGAGGGCATGGACCTCCTGAGCCCCGTGGGAGCCCAGCGCCAGTTCTTCAGCCGGTCCATCCAGAACCCGCTGTACGGCCTCAAGGCCTCCGGCCAGGCCTCCTTCGCCAGCTGGACGGTGCTGCACGCCAAGGACCAGGACGGCGGCCTCATGCTCGACGCCAGCGGGGCCTCCGGCCTGGACGGCCTGCCCACCCGGGACTCCGCCGCCGCCATGCGGTTCCGGCTGGACAGCCGCGGCTCGGGACTGTCCCTCCTGGGTACGGACAAGCGCCTGCTGGGCGGGCCCGACCGTGCGGGCGGACAGAGCGGCGGCCTCTACCTCGACCAGTACCTCGGCTCGGAGTTCCACCTCATCGGGAGCGTCCTGGCAGCCACCTCCCGGCTGCCTCAGGCGGACGGCAGCGTCCTGGCGCAGCGCGGCACTTCCACCTCCGCCGAACTGGACTGGAACACCCGTGACTGGCAGGGCTGGATCCAGTCCCAGACCACCAGCCCGGACCTGGTCCTCGTGTCCGGCTTCACCGACCTCCAGGGCTACCGGCGCCAGAACGCGGGATTCGGCTGGCGGAACACCTGGAACAGCGGCCGCCTCGCCCAGGCCAGCGCGACCGTGCGCTGGAGGAACCTCGGCTGGTGGAACGGCGGTCCCATGGAGCATGCCGCCGGGCTCGACCTTTCGCTGGAGACCGCAGGACGCGTGAGCTTCTACCTGAACTGGGACGCCTTCGGGCGGGTCTGGGCCGAGGACCACGTCCATGCCGCAGCGGAACGCTCCCTCACCCTGGGGGGCAACCTGCGGCGCCTCTCCACCGTCCAGGTCGGATGGAGTGCCACCCAGGGCCGGACCGTGGACCTCGCCTCGGGCGCGCCTGCCCGGCTCCGCTCGGCGCAGCTCTTCTTCAGCGGCACCCTCCACTCGGTTTCCTACGACCTTTCGGCCCTGCAGACCTCCCTGGACCGGGAGTCGGATGATGCCCGCCTCGTTCGCGCCCGGGAACTGACGCTTTCGGGCAGCTGGGCGCTTCCCCGCTTCTTCTACGTGAAGACCCAGGCCTTCGTGGTCCGCTATGACGGCTCCGAGCAGGAGGGGGTGGACAAGTTCCTCAAGGACTTCCTGGGCTGGCAGCCCAACGCCTTCATCAATGCCTACGTGGGCTGGTCGGGGCAGCGGCACCGCGATCCCGCGGACGTGATTCCCGCCGAGCGCATGGTCGAGCGGGGCGTGTTCGCCAAGCTGGCATACGCCCTGCAGTTCTAGGCCACCGGCGCGGCATCCTCCCCTTCCCGTCGGAACTCCCGGGCGCAGTCGGGGCAGATGCCGTGGGTCGTCGAGGCCCTGGTGTGGGTGGCGAGGAAGGCTTCGAGGGTGTGCCAGTCCCCCCCTTCGTCCCGGATCCGGTGGCACCAGGCGCAGACGGGCAGGTAGCCCCGGAGTTCCTTCACCTCCGCCAGCGCCGCCTCCAGCCGCGTGGCCAGGGTCCGCTGGGCCCTCAGCCCCCGGGCCAGGCTTCCCACGGCCCAGGCCGCCACCAGGTAGGTCCCCTCGTGGTTGAGGGCGTTCCACACGCGGTAGAAGGCCCGGCTGAAGGGCTGTCCCGTGGTCAGGTCCACCACGTAGAAGGCGGTACCCGCAAGGATGGCCATGGCCACACCCTCCCAGGTACCGCGGTTCCATGCGACCCAGAGCACCGGCAGCATGTAGAAAGCCGAGAAGCCGAGTTCCCAGGGCGTCCGGGCATCCACCAGGACCAGGCCCGCGAGAAGCAGGAGCGCGGTCATCCACACCCCTGCCGGGCGCCCCCGTGGGGGCCTCGGGTCATCACCCGGTTGCGCTGCGACATCCATGGCTGCTCCGTGTTCCAGGGATGCCCCGGCGGGGCGCAAGGTGCCGGAACGGAACCCGCTACACTGCCCGGATGCTGGAACTCCGCGCCATCACCCGCGCCTACGAACTCGGCGGCGAACGCGCCGGAGTCTTCGGCGTCTCCCTCGACCTGCCGGGGCGCTGCCTGGCCGTGATCGCGGGCCCTTCCGGATCCGGCAAGACCACCCTGCTCCAGGTGGCGGGGCTCCTGGACCCGCCGGACGAGGGGGAGGTCTGGCTGGAAGGCCAGCCCGTCTCCCGGCTGCCGGAACGCGCCCGGTGCGACCTCCGCCTCCGCCGGCTCGGGTTCGTCTTCCAGGCCTTCAACCTGGTGCCCGTCCTCTCCGCCCTCGAGAACGTGATGCTGCCCCTGCAGCTCCAGGGCCTTCCCACCCCGGCCGCCCGGGCCCGGGCCGGGGCCGCCCTGGACCGGGTGGGCCTGGGGGACCGCCTCGCCCACCGGCCCGGCCAGCTGAGCGGCGGCCAGCAGCAGCGGGTCGCCATCGCCCGGGCCCTCGCCCCCGAGCCGGCCCTGGTGCTGGCGGACGAGCCCACCGCCAATCTGGACCACGCCCACGGCGGTCCGCTGATGGACCTGATGGCCGCCCTGGCCCGGGAGCGCGGAACCGCCTTCCTCGTGGCCAGCCACGATCCCGCCGTCATCGCCCGCGCCGACCGGGTTTTCCGCCTGGCCGACGGGCGGCAGGTGGAGACGCCATGATCCTCGCCCGGCTGGCCCTGCGGAACCTGCTGCGCCAGCGCCGGCGCACGGCCCTCACCCTGATGGTGGTGGTGGCGGGCTTCGTGGCCCTCAGCCTGGCGGGCGGGTTCATGGCCCAGACCTTCCAGGGGCTCGCGGACGGCGCCATCCGCGGCGGGCTCGGGGACCTCCAGGTGCTGCCTCCGGGCCACGCGAGCGGAGACGAGGGCCGGAGCCTGGAGCGCTCCCTGCCGGACGGGCAGGCCCTGGCCGCCCGGCTCCGTCGCGATCCGGCGGTGGAGGCGGTGCTGCCCCGCATCCAGTTCATGGGGCTCCTCTCCAGCGGTCCCCGCAGCGTGGCCTTCCTGGGCACCGCGGTGGATCCCTCCCGGGAGCCCCGGTTCATGGCCTGCCTGGACGCCCTGGAGGATGGCGCCAAGGCCCCAGGCGGCGCGGGCTCCCGCTGGCTGTCCGCAGACCCGGCGGCCCGCGAGGTGATCCTGGGAACGGGGCTCGCCCGGGCCCTCGGGGCCTCGGTGGGCAGTTCCCTCACCCTGATGTCCACCACCCGGGACGGGGCCCTCAATGCGGTGGATGTGGAGGTGGTGGGCCTCCAGGACCTCGGGCTGAAGGAACTCAACGACCGGAGCCTCACCGTCAGCCTCGCCACTGCGGACCAGTTGCTGGAGGCGGGCCCGGCCCGCTCGGCCCTGTCCGTCATCCTCCGGCGACCCGGGCATGCGGCGCAGGAGGCTGTCCGCCTCCAGGCCCAGCTTCCCGGCACCCGGGTCCGCCCGTGGTACGAGCTGGCCACCTTCTACCGGCAGGTGAAGCTGCTCTACACCGCCATCTTCGGCTTCATGGGACTGGTGCTCTTCCTGGTGGTGCTGCTGGCTACGGTCAACACCCTCCTCATGTCCGTCATGGAGCGCATCCGGGAATTCGGCGTGCTCCGCGCCCTCGGGCTCAAGCCTGGGCAGCTGCTGTCGCTTCTCCAGTGGGAAGGCGCGTTCCTCGGCCTGCTCGGGTCCAGCGCAGGCCTGGTGGCCACCCTGCTCCTCCGCGCCGGCCTCAACGCCCTCCACCTGCAGATGCCGGCCCCCCCCGGGACCAGCCACGGCTACGAACTGGACATCCACTTCGTGCCCCTGGTCTATCTCGCGGTGGCCCTGGGGCTGCAGGCGACGATCCAGCTCAGTGCCCTGGTCCCGGGCCTGAAGGCCGCTCGCCTGCGCATCGTGGAGGCCCTCCGCCATGTCTGAGCATCCCATCCCGCCCGGCCCCCGGGCCCCCCGCCTCGCCTGGTGGATCGCCACGGGCTTCGGCAGCGGGCGACTGCGGCCCGCGCCGGGCACCTGGGGCAGCCTGGCGGCGCTGCTGGTGTGGGCCCTGGGGGCACACCTGCTCCAGGGGCACACCGCAACGGTGCTGCTGGGCTGCACGGCCCCCCTCCTGATGACGGGCCTCGGCATCTGGGCCTCGGATCGGGTGGTGGTGGAAACAGGCCTGGAAGATCCGGCCTATGTGGTGGCGGACGAATGGGCGGGCCAGTGGATCGCGCTCGTCCCCCTGCTGTTCACCGGCGCGCTCCAGTCTCCGCGCTGGGCGTGGCACCTCGTCGTTCCGTTCCTCCTCTTCCGCCTTTTCGACATCTGGAAGCCGGGGCCGGTGGACGCCGCCCAGCGGCTGCCCGGAGGCTGGGGCGTGGTCCTGGACGATGTGGTGGCCGGCCTCTTCGCGGCCGCGCTGGCCTGGCCCCTGGATCTGGGTCTGCTCCGCCTCCTCCGTTGAGCCAGGGGGTGGCCCGGCCCGGCCGGGCGCCCCATGCTGGACCTGCCCCAGGAGCCCCCATGCGATCGGTCCTCGCCCTGCTTCTCGTTTCGAGCCTTGGCGCCACGGCGCCGAGGGTCCAGCCCCTCACCGCGGACCTGCTCATCGGTCCCGGCAGGGCGCCCAGGCCCGGCGATGCCCCCTTCCGGCCCAGCCTGGAGGTCCTGGTCAGCGTGACGGGCCTGCGCCCGGGCGAAGTGCCGGAGTTCGGCCTATGGCGAGGCGCCCGCAGCCGGAAGGCCCGGATCCGGGCGGCCTCCGTCGCACCGGAGGGAGCGGACCGCTACCGCATCGTGGCCCATCCGGACCGGGGAACGGGCGGGACCCTGATCGTGGCCCTGCGCCTCCGGGGCCGATGGACCGCCCCGGCCCGGATCCCCATCCGGGTCCATGCCCTGCCCGCCCCCCATCCCCGCCCGGGGCAGGATGTGCGGCAGTGAGGTGGAGCGGGGTCACCCCGCGGTTTCCGCCAGCAGCTGGCGCCAGACCAGGGGCTCGCTCAGGTGGCCCGCATCGTCGAAGTGGCGGCTCTCGATGAGGTAGCGGTAGCCCTGCTCCGTGAGGAAGAGCTGGCGGTTGCGGGCGAACTCCTGCTCCGTGGTGTCCCGGCTGATGAGGGAGTAGAAGTAGCTCACGTTCCGCGCGTCCTTGGGGCGGAGGATCCGGCCGAGACGCTGGGCCTCCTCCTGCCGCGATCCGAAGGTCCCGCTCACCTGGATGGCCACGGAGGCGTCCGGCAGATCAATGGCGAAATTGGCCACCTTGCTCACGATGAGCACACGCAGCTGCCCTTCGCGGAACTGCCGGTAGAGCACCTCGCGCTCCCGCTCCGGCGTCTGCCCGGTGAGGACCGGTGCGCCCAGCCGCTCGCCCAGGATGCGGAGCTGCTCCAGGTACTGGCCGATGATGAGCACGTTGTCGCTGGGATGGACCGCCAGCAGCTCGTCCACGAGGACCAGCATGAGGCTGTTCTCCGACGCGATGCGGAAGCGTTGCCGCTGGTCCGCCACGGCGTACTCCATGCGCTCCACCGTGGGCAGGGGCACGCGGATCTCCAGGCAGTGGGCCGTGGCGATGAAGCCGTCCTTCTCCAGCATCTTCCAGGGCACGTCCACCCGCTTGGGCCCGATGAGGCTGAAGACGTCCTCCTCCTTGCCGTCCTCCCGCACCAGCGTGGCGGTGAGGCCCAGGCGGCGCTTGGCCTGCAGCTCGGCCACGGCCCGGAAGACCGGCGCGGGGAGCATGTGCACCTCGTCGTAGACCACCAGCCCCCAGTTGGCCGCCTCGAAGAGCTTGAAGTGCTCGAAGGGACCTGTCTTGCTCTTGCGGTAGGTGAGGATCTGGTAGGTGGCGATGGTGACCGGCTTGATCTCCTTGGTGTCGCCCGTGTAGAGGCCGATCTGGTCCTCGGTGAGCGTGGTCTTGTCCAGCAGCTCCTGCTTCCACTGCTTCACGGCGGTGCCGTTGGTGGTAAGCACGAGGGTATGGGTCTGCAGGCGCTCCATGCAGCCGATGCCGATGACGGTCTTGCCCGCTCCGCAGGGGAGCACCAGCACCCCCGCGCCGCCGTCGGGCCCGCCGCCCGCGTGGAAGACGTCCACGGCCGCCTTCTGGTAGTGCCTCAGGCCGAAGGGACGGCCGCTGGAGGCCAGGACCGGAGCCAGCTCGAAGGGCAGAGGGTCGCCCGGCTTGTAGCCCGCCATATCCTGCACCGGATGCCCGAGGCGGATGAGCTGGAGCTTCACCTCGCCCCGCATGCCGCTGTTCAGGTAGATGCCCGTCTCGTCCGGGTAGGGCTCGGCCAGGAGGCCCTGCAGGGACTTCTGGTTCTCCAGCTCCCAGAAGAGGCCCCGGTCGTCCATCTCCAGGGCCAGGCGGTCGCCCTTGGCCACCAGGCGCAGCTTGCCATAGCGGGTGCCGTGGTCCTCGATCTCCTGGAGCAGGTTCTGGGGCACGGGGTACTTCGACCAGGTGTTCAGCGTCTCCACCATCTGCCCGCAGGACACCCCGGACGCCGAGGCATTCCAGAGGCTCAGGGGCGTGATGCGGTAGGTGTGGATGTGCTCCGGGCTCTTCACCAGCTCGGCAAAACGCGCCAGCTCGTCCCGCACCTGCTCGAAGGCGGGATGGGCCACCTCCAGCAGGAGCGTCCGGTCGCTCTGCACGATCAGGGGGTTCTCGGGACGGAGGGCGATCACGGCGGGGGCGAGTCCAAACCTTTCAGCCTAGAAGACCTCCAGGAACGGGTCAACGACGGCTGCGGTCCGGATGGGATTCCACGTTAAGGAATTGTCAGGAGATTGCGTCCACCCTCCAGGCTATCGTTCATGTTTCCGATGAATCTTCCGATGGATGAAGGAGCTTTCGCGTCCCCATCCCTTGTGTCAGGAGGCCTCATGGCCACTTCCCGCCTTCGCGTCCTCACGCCCCTGGCACTCCTGCTGGCACTGCCCCTGGGCGCGCAGGAGACGGCCTACGCTCCGAAGCCCAATCCGGCCCCCCAGGCCACCCGAATTCGGGCCGACAAGGGCGAGGGCCCCGACGAAGCCTGGGGCCGCTACCAGTGGTGGCTGGAACGCATGGATGGGAAGTTGAGCCCCGCTTTCACCCGTCACCTGCTGAACGTGGCCGCCCTCGAACGCGCGAAATACCCTGCTCAGTTCCATTCAACATCGGATCCAAGGCTGCTGCCGGCCGCAGCTTCAGGCAATACCTGGGTGAACCTCGGCCCCACGACGGCCGCATTCACCCAGAATGG
>DAIDKC010000187.1 GCA_027451045.1 Holophagaceae bacterium
GGCGAGTCCCGCATCGTCCCGACCCTCAAGCCCGGCGCCGGCGTGGTGACCACCCGCCCGCACGTCCACTGGGTGATCCCGAAGGACGGACGGGCGGGACGAGACCCGGTGCGCGGAGTGATCAGCGGTCGGTGAGATCGGCGTGCTCCACCCACACCACCTCGCAGGAGCCATCCCCCGTATCGGTTCGGGAGAGGCTGCTTTCCCAGGTCCATCCGTCCTTCCCGTCCACCCGCACGAGATTCCCTTCCAGGTGGACGATCTGGCCCGCTCGGGCCTCCAGGAGGCGGTGGGCCACGGCGGGCGTGGCGGGGATCATGTGCATGTTCGCGCTATGGCTGATGATCTCCCCGGCAGGAATGGGCATCGGCGAGGCGCTCCAGTAGTACCAGCGCCCCCCCTGGCGGATGCTGATGGCATCCAGCACCTTCGAATCGGACATCCGGCCCCAGCCCAGGGCGAAATCCACGGGCGACAGGTCGGCCGCATGGTCGAACCAGTAGCGCTCCCGGCTGAGGAGGCGCGCCCGGATCTCGAACCCCGCCAGGGGGGTGATTCGGTACCCATGGAAGCGCCAGGGCACCCGGGAGACCGGCTCGGTCTGGACCGGGTCCAGGGGTGCCAGGAGCCCCGGAGGATGGGTCACCGTCCGGCCCCGCCACCACCCAAGCGCCACCAGCAGGGCCGTCGCCGACAGGAGCCCCAGGCTCCAGTGCTCGCGGATCCAGCCCTTCCAGTCGCCCATGGGGCCCAGGATGGACCGGAAGTCCCGCCACCGTGAAGAAAAACATGGGAACCCGCTGCCCTGGGAGCCCGCGATTCCCCACTACACTCAGAGGTGACGTCTCCTGGAGCCCCCATGAATCCCACCTGGTTCACCGACAACCTCGGTCTCGCCCTGGCGATTCTGATCATCGGGACATTCGTGCTGATCCTGCTCAGCAAGTGGATCCGCTACATTCCCAACAACCGCGTGGGCATCGTCGAGAAGCTCATCAGCGGCAAGGGCTCGGTGAAGACGGGGCTCATCGCCCTGAACGGCGAGGCGGGCTTCCAGCCTGGCCTGCTGCGCGGCGGCTGGCATCTCCTCACGCCCTTCCAGTACCGCATCCACAAGATGCCCCTTGTGACCATCCCCCAGGGGAAGATCGGCTATGTCTTCGCCCGCGACGGCAAGGATCTTCCACCCACCCAGGCGCTGGCCAGCAATGCCCACGGGGCGGACTACCAGGACGTCGTGGCCTTCCTCCAGAACGGAGGCCAGAAGGGGCCCCAGCGCCAGATCCTGCGGGAAGGCATCTACGCCATCAACCTGGCCGAATTCGTGGTGCTCACCGAGGACCAGCTCTACTACCTGCCCCTCGACAAGAGCGAGCTGGACACCTTCCAGAAGATGAGCGCCATCATCGCCGAGCGGGGAGGCTGGCGGCCGGTCATCATCCGCGGAGCGGACGATGCCGTCGGCATCGTCACGGTCCAGGATGGCCCCAGCCTCGGGAGCGGGGAGATCATCGCCCCCACGGTGGGCGGCGATCCGAACGACGGGGCCACGTACCACAACAACTTCCAGGATGCGGACAAGTTCCTGGTGGCTGGAGGCCAGCGCGGACGGCAGCACCAGGTGCTGGTGGAAGGCACCTACTACATCAACCGCCTCTTCGCGACCGTGGAACTGATCCCCAAGACCATCGTGGAAGTGGGCACTGTGGGCGTGGTGGTGAGCTACACCGGAGCGAAGGGCGCGGATATCAGCGGCCAGGAGTACCGGCATGGCGAGCTGGTGGCCACCGGACAGCGGGGCGTCTGGAACGACCCCCTCCTCCCCGGAAAGTACGCCTTCAACACCTACGCAGGCAAGGTCCTGATGGTGCCCACCACGAACTTCATCCTGAAATGGAACAAGAGTGAAGTGGGCAGCCACATGTACGACGAACACCTCAGCGAGGTCAGCCTCATCACGAAGGACGCCTTCGAGCCCAGCCTGCCCCTCTCCGTCGTGGTGCACATTGACTACCGCAAGGCGCCCCTGGTCATCCAGCGCTTCGGCGACATCAAGAAGCTGGTGGAGCAGACCCTCGATCCCATGGTCAGCGCCTACTTCAAGAACATCGGCCAGACCCGCACCCTCATCCAGCTCATCCAGGACCGCAGCGCCATCCAGGAGCTGAGCGGCACCCAGATGAAGGAGAAGTTCGCCCAGTACAACCTGGAGCTGCAGGAGGTGCTCATCGGAACCCCCACCAGCGGGGCCCCCGGCGGGCAGATCGAGCAGATCCTCGTCCAGCTCCGCAGCCGCCAGATCGCCGACGAGCAGGTCGAGACCTATGGACGCCAGCAGAGCGCCGCCGTGAAGGAACGGGAGCTTCGCGAGGCCGAGGCCCGCGCCAAGCAGCAGACCCTGCTCACCGAATCCGCCATCGGCATCGAGGTTCAGAGCAACCAGGGCAAGGCCGAGTACGCCAAGGCCCAGCAGCAGGCGGCCCAGATCCAGACCCTGGCGGGCGCCGAGGCCGAGAAGGTCCGTCTCATGGGCGAGGGCGAGGCCAAGCGCATCAAGGTCATGGCCGAGGCCCAGGCCGAGCAGGCCGCCCGCGTGGGCATCGCCCAGGCCCTGGCCATCGAGGAGCAGGTCAAGGCCTACGGTGGCCCCCAGTTCCAGCTCGTGCAGCAGGTCATGAACCGCTTCGCCGAGGCCATCGAGAAATCCCAGGTGGATGTGGTGCCCAAGATCCAGATGACCGGAAGCCAGGGTGGGGGCAGCATCATCGAGAGCCTGCTGGGGCTCCTGCTGAGCGAGAAGGCCGGCCAGCTCGCTGGCGTCCCCGTCAGTGCTCAGCCGAATCCCGAGGCCGAGGCGCTGAAGGCCTCGCTCCTGAAGGAACTCGGCCGGCAGGGATCCTGAATCATCCGGGCCCGGTCAGCCCGCCCCGAACGCCCGGGCGGCCCCAGCCCGGGGGGCGAAGGCCCCGAACAGGGGCGGGCCGCCCAGCGGTCACGGGTACACTGGCTGGATGTCGGACGCCCAGCTCCAGGACCTCCTCGATGCCGCGAGGCGCCTCCATGCCCGGGGACTCCTGGCAGCGGGAGACGGGAACCTGTCGGTGCGCCTGGAGGACGGCCGCATCGCGATGACACCCCGGGGGGTGCCGAAGGCCCAGGTGCGGATCGAGGATCTGGCATTCCTCTCCCTCGATGGCACCGTGCTCTCCGGGAGCCCCAGCAGCGAGCGGGCCATGCACCTGGCGCTCTACGAGGCTGTCTCGGAGGCCCGATGCGTCATCCACGCCCATCCGCCCACAGCCATCGCCTGGACCCTGGCCCGCCCGGACCTGGCCGAGCTGCCTTCGGACAGCCTGCCGGAGGTGATCCTGGCCGCAGGCCGCATCCCCATCGCACCCATGGCGCTGCCCGGCACCGAGGCGATGGGAACGAACCTCCTCCCCTTCCTGCCGACCCATCGCCTCATGATCCTTGCCCGGCACGGCGGACTCGCCTGGGGCGAATCCGTCCGGGAGGCCACCGGCGGGATGGAGCGCCTGGAGCAGGTGGCCGAGATCCTCTGGAAGGCCGAGCTCCTCGGCGGCGCCAAGCCCCTGGCCGAGGCCGACCTGGCCGAACTCCGGGCCCTGCGGGAAAAGCTTGGGCCGAGGCTGATTTGAACCCCGGCAAGCGAGGAAAGCCGCCAACCGCGGAGAGCCCTCGGGAAGGCCTCTTTCTGCGTTCTCTGCGGTGAATCAATCCTGAACGCCTCCATCCTCCCTGAACCTGGAATCCGCCCATGAATCCCTTTGAATCCCTCGGCCTCAAACACGACGGACGTACCCTCTGGGTGCTGGATCAGGCTCAGCTGCCGGATGCGGAGGTGTGGCTGGACGGCAGCGACCCCGAAACCATGGTGGCCCTCATCCGGCGCCTCGCCGTGCGCGGCGCGCCCCTCATCGGCGTGGCGGCGGCGGCCTGCCTGGCCACCTTCGCGCAACGGGGCGCCTCGGCCAGCGAATACTCCGCGGCCTGCGCGGCCCTGCGGTCGGCCCGCCCCACAGCCGTGAACCTCATGTGGGCCATGGACCGCATGAAGGAGGCTGCGGATCCGGTCTCCGAGGCGGAGGCCATCTTCACGGAGGACGTGCGGCTCTGCGAGGGCATGGCCGAGCACGGCGCGGCCCTCATCCAGGAGGGCGAAGGGCTCCTCACCCACTGCAACACCGGCGGCCTCGCCACGGCGGGCATCGGCACGGCCCTGGGAGTCATCCGCCGTGCCCACGAGCAGGGCAAGCACGTCCACGTCTATGCCGACGAGACGCGACCCCTGCTCCAGGGCGGCCGCCTCACGGCCTGGGAACTGAAGAAGCTGGGCATCCCTTCCACCCTCATCACCGACAGCATGGCGGCCCTCCTCCTGCGGGACGGCAAGGTCCAGCGGGTGCTGGTGGGCTCCGACCGCGTGGCCGCCAACGGCGATTTCGCCAACAAGGTGGGCACCTACGGGCTGGCGGTGCAGGCGCGCTTCCACGGTGTCCCCTTCCACCCGGTGGCGCCCGTTTCCACCGTGGACCTGGCCTGCCCGGACGGCGCCGCCATCCCCATCGAGCTGCGGAATCCGGGTGAGGTGCGCGGCTACGGCGCCTGGCGCTGGGCGCCGGAGGACATCCCCACCTGGAACCCCGCCTTCGACGTGACCCCCGCAGACCTCGTCAGCAGCCTCGTCCTCGACCGCGCCGTCCTCACCCGGAACGAACTCTGCTCCGGGGCCCTGGCCAAGGTTTGTGGGGAGCAGCCGGGAAATCCCGCCCCCAGACAGGGCGATTAGAACTCATTTTTTGTATTGCCGCCCCCCCTGCTGGCCGCTAGGATGCTCCAACTTCTCCCACCGGGCCGGGTCTCCGGCTCCCTTCAGGTTGACATCCGGTCCTGCACGGCATCCCCCTGCCCTGGGCCGGCCCTATTTCGTAGGAGCAGGCATGAGCCGCATCCGCTTTGCCCTGGCGAGCACCACCGCCCTGCTGGCCCTCGGCGCCCTCCCGGCCCGGGCCCAGAGCGACGGCAGCCGCGTCGTCGGCCACATCTTCTTCCCCGGGACGAGCCTCGAGCACGCCGGAGACGCCGGGGTCCGCTCCCACACCAACCACCTGGTCCTTCTCGAGCCCAACGGCGGCC
>DAIDKC010000188.1 GCA_027451045.1 Holophagaceae bacterium
GGTGGTGCTGGTTTCGGCCGTGTCCACGTGGAGCCAGAAGGCCAGGGTGGCCCTGGTGGCAGAGGCCGGGATGCTCACGGTCTGGGCGAGGGTATCGGTGTGGCTGCTGCCGTAGCCGTCCAGCCAGGCATCCCAGGTGCCGGTATGGGCGGGCTCGCTGCTGCCGTTCTGGGCGATGACCCCCGAACTGGCGGTCCACCCGGTGGGGCCGCTCTCGAATCCCCCGTTGGTGATGAGGTCCGTCGGCGTGGTGCTGCTGTTGCTCACGGCGAAGGTCACGGTGGAGGAGGTCCCCACGTTGCCCGCCGCGTCGTAGGCCTTGGCCACCAGGCTGTGGTTCCCGTTGGCCAGGGTGGTGCTGTCCAGGGTCATCGCGTAGGGGCTGGCAGTGTCCGTGCCCTTCAGGACGCCGTCCACGTAGAACTCCACCTTCGTCACCCCCACGTTGTCCGTGGCCGTGGCGCTCAGCGTGAGGGCGCCGCTCGTGCCGTTCTCCGAGGCCGATACCGTGGGCGGAACGGTGTCGCTCCCGCCGCCGCTGCCACCGGTCGTGACGTTCAGCGCGAAGTCGTCCAGCACGAAGGAGGTCTGGAGCGAGGCGTTCTCCGTGCCCACCAGGTAGAGCTGGATCGTCTGGCCCTTGTAGGCCGAGAGGTCGAAGGTCTTCTGCACGTAGCCGGAGGCCGCATCCAGGTTGGAGTAGGTCGCCAGGGTCGCCAGCACCGTCCCGGCGGTGTTGCGCACCTGGAGCTTCAGCGTGTCGTTGGCCGCCGTGGCAGTGGTCTCGTCCGTGTCAATGTGCAGCCAGAAGCTCAGGCTGGCCGCCGTGGCGGCGGGATCAAGGGTCACCTGCTGGTAGAGGGTGTCCGTGTGGCTGCTGCCGTAGCCGTCCAGCCACGCCTTCCAGCTCCCGCTGTGGGCGGGCTCGCTGCTGCTGTTGTCCACCACGCCGGAGGTGGCCACCCAGGGGCTGGCCGTCCCCGTCTCGAAGCCGGGATTGCCGAGGATCTGGGCCGTCGTGCTCCCGCCACCGCTCGGGGCGGAAGGGGTGACCGTCACGGTCCGGGTGGCGCTGCCGCTGGCGCCGGTGCTGTCGGTGGCCGTGAAGGTGACAGTGTAGGTCGCGTTGGAGCTGCCCGTGTTGGTGAAGGTGTGGCTGGCGGAGGCGCCGGTCGCGGCACCCCCATCCCCGAAGGTCCAGGCGTAGCTCAGGCTGGCCGCGCTGCTGCTGTCCGTGGCGCTGCCCGCGAAGGACACGGCGGTGCCGCTGGCCACGGTCACGTTCGAGGCCGGCGAGGAGATGCCGGCCGTGACCGTGTTCGGCGTCGCGGGGTTGACCGTGATGATCCGGGTGGCGGAAGCCGTCTGCCCCTGGTTGCTGGTGGCCGTGAAGGTGGCGGTGTAGGTCCCCGCAGCAGTGTAGGTGTGGCTGACGGGACCCTGGACCGAGGCGGAGGCGCCATCCCCGAAGGACCAGCTGTAGCTCAGGGCGCTGCCGTCGGAGATCGTGGCGCTTCCCTGGAAGCTGAGGGATCCCCCGGCGGTGAGGGTGGTGTTCGCGGCCGGGGCCAGGATGCTCACGACCGGCACGGGGGCTGTGCTGGTCGCCCCCGCCAGGTAGGCCGTCGCGTTGAGGAAGAAGGCCCGATTGCTGTTGGCCGTCCAGCTCGCGTACAGGTGCTTGCCCGCCGTGGTGGTGGTGCCGTCATCGGCCGGCGCGCTGTCGCTGATGGCCACCACCCGCCCGCTGCCGACGGTGCAGGTGACGATGAAGGAGCCCGTGTCGCCGCTCACCTGGGTGTGCAGGATCTCCTGGACGCTGGGGTTCTCGGCGGTGTCGTAGTTGAGGTACGAGTAGGAATGGAAGTCCATCAGGCTCAGGCCGCCGTAGGCCCCGTTGACGATGGCCTGGGCCGCCGGCGAGGTGCTGGTGGTGTTCGCCTGGGAGTCCCCCGGACCGTGGCCGGTGACGAAGGTGAAGCCGTAGGGATCGGTGCCGTTGACCTGCACCATGTCGTTGAACACCGTGAAGGCGTCCGTCCCGCCGGTGCCGCTGTAGCGTATGGCGCCCTGGTGGTTGCCCACGACGAAGAGGCCGCCGCCGTGCTGGACGTAGCTCAGGATGGCCTGCTTCTCGGCGGCCGTGAACTTCACATAGGGCTCGTCAATGATGTAGACGGCATAGTTGGACAGGTCCTGGGGGTTGGTGGCATCGCCGTAGGTCACCCGGCCCGTGGGGGGAAGGGACTGGACCTTGTACCCCGCCTGGTAGAGATCGAAGGCCCAGGCACTGATGCCCCCGTTCCAGTCCGTCTCCACGGTGGGATTGGCCGGCGTCGGATCGGGCTCGCTGGCCGAGCAGATGATCCAGTAGGCCGATGTCCCGGCCTCCTCGTGGCGGGTGTGGTCGAAGAGGACCCGTTTGGGGGTCTGCGCCCCCAGGGCCAGGCCCAGGACGGGCAGAAGCAGGATACGAAGGCGTCTCATGTGGACCTCGATGGAATGAATGACCCATTTCAATCGAGTTCGCTGTAAACAGGTGGTGAATTTCGACTTCTTAACATCATTTAACAACCCCCCGCCCCCCTCCCTCCCGGCACACTGGACCCTGGGATCCCCGCCATGCCCAGCCCACTCCTTCCGCCCTGCGTCCTCCTGCCGGTCCTGCTCGCGCCTCCAGCCGTTCCGCCTGCCCAGATCACGCTCACGACCCCCTTCCCGGTCCACCTGGGCAGCGTCGGCCCCCGGGAGGCGAAGACGGCGGTCTTCGGCATCAAGAGCCTGGCCCGCCACCCCTTCCGCCTGCGGGTGATGGACCTGTCCCCCGGCCTCAGCCTGGACGAGCCCCAGCTCGAGGCCCCCCTGCGGCCCGGGGAGGTCCGGCGGCTGCGCGTGCGGGTGGATCCCACCGGCCTGGAGGGCCCCATCCGCGGCGCGATCCGCCTCGGCACGGACGATCCGGCCCAGCCCTTCTACATCCTCCGCTACGACATGACGGTGCGCCCGGCCGTGGAGGTGGACGCCACCCGGCAGGATCTCGGCGCCGTGGCCCCCTACGAGAGCCCCTCCGCCGTCTACCGCTTCAGGCGGGAGGATGGCGAGCCCCTCCGTCTCGCCCTCGAGGCTCTGCTCCCTCCCTACCTGCAGGCTGCCGTGTCCCCCACCGGCGGCGGGGCGGAGGTGAGGGTCACCCTGCGGCCCGCACGGCTGCCGCCCGGCGTGCTGTCGGGCCTCGAGATCCTCCAGGTGGCAACCCACGTCCCCCGGCATCCCCGCTATGCCCTCACCCTGGCCTGGCACCTCGCCCTGCCGGTTCGCCCGAGCCCCTCCCGCCTGGTGTTCGACGACCTGGACACCCTGGAACTGCCGCTGGAGCTGACCTCCCGGAACGGCCGCCCCTTCCGCATCTCCGGGGCCTCCGTCGAGGGCCGCGGCTTCGCGCTGGCGGCTCCCGCCGGACCAGCGGCCCCCCGGCAGGTGCTGAGGATCCGTCGGACCGGCACCGAGCCTTCCGCCCTGCTCGTGCTGCACATCGCCGGGCAGGACGCACCCCTGCGCGTACCCCTCCTGTTCCTCGATCCCCGCGCCCCCGCGCCCGGAACGGCCGGGCGCTGAGGCTCAGATCCCCTTGGCGGGCGCCTTGACCGTCTTCAGGTCGAGGTGCAGCTCGACCACCCGGCCGTTGCGCAACACGTCGAAGGCCACCCGGTTCCCCGGCGGGGCCACTTCCAGCAGGGCTGCCAGCTGCCCCTCGTCCTTCAAGGGCAGGCCCTGATAGGCCAGGATCACGTCGCCCAGCTCCACCACCTGCCCCTGGCTGTTGCGCACCACGCCCCGAAGGCCGGCCTTGGCCGCGGGGCTTCCGGGATCCACCGAATCCACCACGAGGCCGCGGTTGATGCCCATCTGGAGCGCATCGTAGGCGCTGAACACGGTGAAGCCCATGCGGGGCGGTTCGAGCTGGCCCCGGGCGATGAGGATCGGGACGATCTCGTTCAGCGTGTCCACGGGGATCGCGAACCCGATGCCCACGGAGGCGCCCGTGGCCCGCGGGATGGCCGTGTTCATGCCGACCAGCCGGCCCGAGCTGTCCAGCAGCGGTCCGCCCGAGTTCCCGGGATTGATGGCCGCGTCCGTCTGGATGCCCTTGAGGACCTGGGTCTGGTAGTCCGTCGGGATGGGGCGGTCCAGCGCCGACACGATGCCCTTGGACAGGCTCTGGTCCAGGCCGAAGGGATTGCCGATGGCCAGCACATCCTGGCCCACCTGGAGGTCGTCGCTGCGCCCGATGGGGATGGGCTTCATGGCATCCAGGGGTGCGAAGACCTGGATCACGGCTATATCAAAGGCGAAGCTCCATCCGATCAGCCGGCCCTGGTAGGTCTTGCCATCCGAAAGGGTGACCTCCACCAGGGACGTCTCGCCCTGCCGGAGCCCGTCCGGCCCTTCGGCGGTCACGACATGGTGGTTGGTGACCACATGGCCGTACTGATCCCACACGAATCCGGTCCCGCTGGCCTGCGGCTTCCGGATCACGGCGCCCGTCACCGGATCCTTCTGCAGGAGGACCGAGGTGAGGTACACCACGCTCTTCCGGACTTCCTTGAACCGCCGGATGGTATTGAGTTCCTCCGCCGTGAGGGGACCCCGGGGCACGGGGGTGCGCGGCTTGGCGAAGGCCCGGTAGCGCGCGATGATCGCGTCCTCGGCGGCAGCGGTGGCCCCGGGCTTCGCAGGGGTCTGGGCGGTCAGGGGCGCCACGAGCAGAAGGAGGGGCAGCAGGCGTCGGATCATGGGCACTCCGAGCCCTGAGTATGCAGCGAGCCGGGTCCGGCGCCCACCCGGCGCCCTGTCAGCGGAGCCCGGCTCCGTACCCGCGCAGTGCCCGTGTGCCCTGGGCCTGGAACTCCAGCTCCGCCCGGACGGCATCGCGGCGGGCCTCCAGCCCGGCCTGCCGTGCGGTGACCTCCCCGGCCAGCCGATGGGCCCGGGCGACCAGGGCCTCCCAGCCCGCCCCCCGCTCCGCCGTGGCCGCGGCGGCCTGGAAACGGCGGTTCCACTCGGCCAGGAAGGCGGGGTCCGCGGGCAGGTCCGGCTGGCGCGCCCAGGTCTCCAGGATCTCCAGTTCCGCCCGGACCTCCGCGTCGCTCATCCCACCATGTCCTGGATCTGGAACGCGCGGGACTCCATCGGAGCGCTCCGCAGCTTAAGGTCGGCCTGCTCCCAGGCCTGGCGCATCTCGCCCATCTGCCGGCCGACCCGCTCCAGCCGCCAGTCGTTCTTCGAGGCGCTGCCCGCGAGGATCTCCCGGCTCCACCAGTCGTAGAGGCGGACCAGGTTGGAGGCCAGCTCGCCACCCTGCTCCTGGTCGAGCCGCCCCACCAGCTCATGCACGATGGCCAGCGCGTGGTCCACGCTGCGGGCCTTCGCGGCGAAGTCCCCGCGGCCCATGGCCTGGCGGGCCTGGGCCAGGAAGCGCTGCCCGCCCTCCAGGAGCAGCACCACCAGCTGCTGGGGGGAGGCCGCATTGATGCGCTGCGCGAGGTAATGGTCGCTGGACGGGTGGTAGGCCTGCATGGCGGCAACTCCCTGGAATGCGTTTCGGCGGACGGGGATGGGGACTTGAGGCTCAGCCCAGCTTGGTCAGGCTCGAACTCACGGCCTGGAGCTGCCCCACGGCCGCCTCCATCTGGGAGAACTGGGCCTGGAGCTGCTGCTTGGACATGGAGAGGCGGTACTCGCCGTCGGAGATCTGCTGGGCCAGGTTGTTGTTGGCGTTCGTGAAGCCCTGGATCAGGATCGGGATCTGCCCGGTGACGGCGGTGGTCATGCTGGTCGTCAGGTCCTGGAGGGCCTGGCCGACGCCGCGGCTGAGGGTGAGCGTCCCGGAACCCGTGCCGGTGACGTTGACGATCAGCCCCTCCAGCGGCGTGCCCGCCTGCCCGGTGAGGGTGCCCGACGATCCGCTCAGGGTGTAGTTGGTCCCGTTCACCGTGAAGGTGCCCGAGACCGCGCCCCCGGGGGTGTAGGAGGTGATATTGAAGCCGACAGCGCCCGTGGTCGTGGCCGAACTGCCCTGGTAGAACTGCACGGCCGGGGATGTGGACGACCCCGTGAAGGCAAACACCGCCTTCACGGCAGAGGGGTTGTTGGCGAGGGCGGCCTGGAAGGCGCTGGTGTCCAAGCTGAGGGTGCCGTCCGAATTGATGGAGACCCCCACGCCCCCGGCGCCGGTGTAGGTGGACGTGAGGGGCAGGCCGCTCGGGACGCCGGTGATGGTGGACCGGAGCTGCTCCATGAGGGAGCGGGTCACGCCGTTGCCGTAGAAGGCGCCGCCCACGGCGGAATTCGTATTGAAATCGCCGACCATCTGGTTGTACTTGCTGATCACGTCCTGCATGGCGCTGGTGATGGTGGCGGTGTCCGTCGCGACCGTGAGGGTGGTGGTGCCGGTCTGCCCGCCCTGCTTCAGCGTGAGGGTGAGTCCCTGGGCGGCATCGGTCACCACGTTGCTCTGGCGGGTGAGCTGGATGCCGTTGAGGGTGAAGATGGCGTTCTGCGCCACGTCCGTGCCGCTGGACTGGAGCCCCCCGGTCAGGGTCGTGGGGGTCGTGAGGCTGTCCACGGTTCCGGCGGTGATGCCGATGGTGTTGACGGGACCGCCGCTGGTGACATCGGCCAGGGTGACGAGGCCCCCCGTCGTGCCCGTCCCGGTGGCCGTGGAGGTCACCACCAGCTCGTAGGGGTTGGCGCCCGACCCGGTGTTGACCACCGTGGCCTGGACACTGGCACCGGAGGCGTTGATGGCATCCCGCAGGCCATCGAGGTTGTTCTGGCCGCTGCCCAGGGTGAGGGTCTTGATGGTGCCGTCGGTGCCCTCCACCGCGAAGGTCGCGGAAGTCCCGCTGAAGATGGGGGTGGCCAGAGGGTCGGCCACGGCCAGGTTGGTGGGCGAACCGCCGGACAGGGTGGGCGAAATGCGCCCAGCGGTGGCGAGCTGGCTGACCTGGATGCTGTAATTGCCCAGTGTCGCACCGCTGGCCGTGGCGGTGACGTAGGTGTTGCTGCTGTCCGAGCTGGTGACGGTCTGGGCCCCGAAGCTGGTGCCGTTCAGGGTGCCCAGGCTGGTCCCCAGGTTGGTCAGGTCCGTCTGGATGGTCTGGAGGGCCGTGATCGCCGACTGGTTCTGGGTCGCCTGGGTGATCATCGCCTGCACGGGCTGCCCCTGCTGCTGGATGATCGCGTTCACCAGGCCGTCAGTCTGGAGCCCCGAGGAGAGCCCCTGGAAGCTCACGGGCGTGGAGTTGTCCGTGCCCGTGATCAGGCTCTGGAAGTTGTTGATGAGCGTCTGGAGGTTCTGGGGCGAATAGAGGCTCTGGAGATTCAACGGGGATGACATGGACCCTCCACGATCACGAAGGGGGCTACCCCTTTTGATCCACCAGGACACCGCGGGCGCCCTGGGCATGGTCCAGTTCGCGCAATTTCTGGGCCATCTCCAGAACCTGTTCCGGCGGCATCTGGTAGACCACTTCCTGGGTAGCGGGATTGACGACCTTGAAGATGAAACGGCCGCTGGACTTGTCCACGGCGAACTGGAGCTCGGTCGGGGTCTTGGCGAAATAGCCCTGGACGGTCTGGGCGGCCTCGTGGACCGAGACGCTGCTGGAGGCTGCGGAGTCCCCGGCCGCCGCAGCGGCAGCCGGGCCATCGGCAGGCGGGGCGGGGACGGGGGCGGGCGCTGCCGAGACAGCCGGCGCGGCCACCGGTGCGGACGGGGGAGACGGAGGAAGCGATGGCGCCAGACTCCCCAGGGGATTGACTTGATCAGCCATGGGGGCTCTCCTCACCGAAGAAATCCGGGGGAGGACGGGCGAGCCGCCTCCCCCGGACGCTCAGGATTCCCGGTTACCGGAGGAGGGCCAGGACGGACTGTCCGGCCTGGTTGGCCTGGGACAGGGCGCTGATGCCGCTCTGGTTCAGGATCTGGTACTTGGACAGGTTCACCACCTCGTCGGCGATGTTGGCGTCCGTGATCTGGCTGTAGGCGGCGGTGACGTTCTGCACCTGGATGCCCAGGGTGGAGGACACGGCATTGAGTTCCTCCTCGCTGGCCCCGATGGTGCCGCGCAGGGCGGACACGGCGGTCAGCATGGCCGTGATGCTGGTGGCGGCGGCGACGGCACCGGTCGAGGAGGCCAGGCTGACGGTGGAGCTGTTGGCCACCAGGCTGTTGAAGGTGGTGACGGCCACGGCCACGCTGCCGTACCCGCCGGCCGCGACCGTGAGGGTGGAGCCGAACACGCTCGTGCCGCTGAAGGTGGTGTTGCTCTCGATGTTCGAGATGGTGGAGATGATGTTCTGGAACTCCGCGTTGAGGGAGTCCCGGCCGGTCTGGTCCACCGTGCCCGTCTGGGCCTGCTGGGCCAGCTGGGCCGCGCGGGTCAGAAGGTTGGTGACGGTGTCGAGCACGCCGTCGGCCACCTGCAGGTAGGACACGCCGTCGTTGGTGTTGCGCTGGGCCTGGCCGGCGACCTGGATGTCCGCGTTCAGCCGGTTGCTGATGGCGAGACCCGCGGCGTCATCCGAGGCCTGGTTGATGCGCTTGCCCGTGGTCAGGCGCTGGATGGTCTGCTGCAGACCCTCGTTGGTGATCCCCAGCTGACGGCTGGCGCCCAGGGCCGCGATGTTATTGAGAATGGAAGGCATGGCATCCTCCTTGATGCGATGGGCAGCATCCTTGCTGCCGATGGTCCCGGGTCATTCCCGGCCGTTCTTCTCCTTCGGCGCCTTCCCCGGAAACCTTTAATCTTTTTTCGACCCCCCGCCGCCCCCTCCCGGGAGACCCCATGCCGACCCTGTCCCTGGCCATGATCGTGAAGGACGAGGAGAAGAACCTGGGCCACGCCCTGGCCTCGGTGAAGGGGCTCGTGGACGAGATCGTGGTGGTGGACACGGGCTCCAGCGACGGCACGGTCCCCCTGGCCGAGTCCTTCGGGGCCAGGATCGGCCATTTCCCCTGGACCGGGGACTTCGCGGCCGCCCGCAACGAGAGCCTCCGGCTCTGCACGGGGGACTGGGTGCTGGTGATGGATGCGGACGAGGCCGTGGATACCCTGGACCACCCCCGGATCCGGGAGGCCCTCACCGCGGACGCCTTCCCCGCCTACCACCTCGTCAGCCGGAACTATTCCGAATCCCCGGACTGGCTGCTGCTGGACCAGGTGGCCCTCCCCAACACCAGCAGCTACGCCGAAGGGGCCCAGTTCCCCTACTACGCGGACGCCCCCACCCTCCGCCTCTTCCGACGCTTCCCCGACCTGCGCTACGAAGGGCGCATCCACGAGATGGTCTTCCCCTACTTCCTCCACCGGGGGCTCGCCATCGGGACCCTGGAGGCGGTGGTGCACCACTACGGCAAGGTGGACTACGACCGGGAGCGGGAGAAGCTGGTCCGCTACCTGGCGCTCGCCGAGCAGGATGTCGCCCGCAACCCCCTGAACGAGCAGTTCCAGTTCAACCTCATGATCCAGGCCCATGCGGCCGGACGGGACGAGATCGCCGTCCGCGCCGGACAGGCCTATCTCAAGCTGCGCCCCCGGGCCTCCCTCATGGTGTTCACCATACTGGGCATGTCGTTCCAGCGCCTGGGCCGCCACAAGGACGCCATCGTCTGCTTCGAGACGGTGCTCGGGACCCAGGCGGACCATCCCCTGGCCCTGCAGCGGATCCCGATCAGCCTCAGGACCCTGGGACGCGCCGAGGAGGGACGGCGCCACCTGGCGGCGGTCATCTCCGCCCGTCCGGCCTACGCCCCGCCCTACCTGACCCTCTGCGACCTGGAGGTCCAGGAAGGAAGGCCGGAGGCGGCTCGCGAGGCCCTGCTCCGGGGCATCCAGGCCAGCCCCTCCCACGTGCGCCTCCGCTTCAGCCTCGTCCAGCTGGACCTCCACTACGGCCAGACCGCCCAGGCGGCCGCGGACGCCTGGGCCGCCCTCCAGGCGATCCCCGAGGGCGGCGGTGGCCACTGGCACGCCCTGGTGGCCGGCTTCCTCCTCAAGGAGGGGGCCACGGACCAGGGGCGGGCGGTGCTCGCGCAGGGCTTGGAGCGTTTCCCGGCCCACGAGGGCCTCCAGCGCCTGTCAAGACTTACCCGCAATCTCTAGGCCCGGTTCTTGCATTCGCGGGACATGCCTCGCACCATCCTGGCACACCGATCCCATTCCCCCTCGCGGCGCCCGCGCCCGGCTCGCCGGAGGCGGCCCGGACAGCCGCCGTCCACGTCCCATTCCAAGGAGGCCCCATGAAAGTCCTGGTCGTCGGCGGCGCCGGCTACATCGGAGGTGCCGTCACGGATCTGCTCCTGGAGTCCGGCCACGAGATCCGGGTCTTCGACACGCTGCTCTACGAGGAGGCCTTCCGGAAGCCCGTGCCCTTCTTCTTCGGGGACGTGAGGGACCGGGAGGCCCTGAAGCCGCACCTGGCCTGGGCGGACGTGGTGGTCTGGCTCGCGGCCCTCGTGGGGGACGGGGCCTGCGCCCTCAATCCGGACATCGCCGAGACCATCAACCAGGCATCCGTGGAATGGCTGGCCGCCAACTACGACGGGCGGATCATCTTCATGTCCACCTGTTCGGTGTACGGCGCCCAGGACAAGGAGCTGGACGAGACCTCCCCCACCAACCCCCTGTCGGTCTACGCGGCCACCAAGCTCCGCTCGGAGAAGGCCCTGGAGGGCAAGAACGCCATCTCGTTCCGTCTGGGGACCATCTACGGGGTGGGCGACCTCTTCTCCAGGATCCGCCTGGACCTGGTGGTGAACATCCTGGTGGTCCGGGCGTTCACCACCGGTCGCGTGAAGGTGTTCGGGGGCGACCAGTTCCGTCCCCTCATGCACGTCAAGGATGCGGCGATGGCCGTGGTGCAGAACCTGGACACGCCCCACACCGGCGTGTTCAACCTCCACCGCCAGAATGTCCGCATCATTGACCTCGCCTACCAGGTGCGGAACCACTTCCCGGACATGACCATCGAGCTCACGGAGATGAGCTTCCAGGACGCCCGCAACTACCGCGTGAGAAGCGACAAGGCCGTCACGGCTTTCGGCTTCCATCCCCGCTACTCCATTGACGACGGCATCGAGGAGGTGAAGGCGCTGGTCAGCGAGCGGCGCATCCGCGACCTGGACAACCCCCGCTACACCAACCAGGCCTTCCTGGCCAAGTTCGGCCCCCAGCTGCTGTAGGCACCCATGGACCACACACGACTCATCGAGGGCGCCCTCGCGGTGGACGACCGGGGCCAGGTGTCCTTCGTCAACGGTTTCGATTTCCAGGATGTGAAGCGCTTCTACGCGGTCTCCAACCACCGCCGGGGCTTCGTCCGCGCCTGGCACGCCCATCGCCGGGAGGCCAAGTACGTGCATGTCGCCCGGGGCAGCGCCATCGTGGCCGCCGTCAGGATTGACGACTGGGACCATCCCTCCCCGGACCTGCCGGTGGAGCGCTTCGTCCTCAGCGCCGCCCGGCCTGCGGTCCTCCACATCCCCGCGGGCTACGCCAACGGCTTCATGTCGCTCACGGACGACGCATTGCTGATGTTCTTCTCCACCGCCACCGTGGAAGAGAGCCGGGGGGACGACGTGCGCTTCCCCGCGCGCCTCTGGGACCCGTGGCAGGCGGAAGAGCGCTAGGAGGCCTCCATGGAACGCGTGCTCCTTCTGGGCGCCACCGGCATGCTCGGGGCGATGGTCGCCGATGTCCTGGCGCGATCGGACCGCATCGCCCTCACCCTGGCGGCCCGGGACACCGGCCGCGAGGGCATCCGGGGCCCCGCGGCCGCCCTCCCCTGCCTGCCCCTCGACGCCGAGGCGGATCCCGCCGCCATCGAGGCTCTAGCAGCCCGGGGATTCGACTGGATCGTCAATGCGATCGGGGTCATCAAGCCCCACATCCATGACGGGGATCCCGTGCAGACGGAACGTGCCGTCCGGGTGAACGCCCTGTTCCCCCACGTGCTGGCCGCAGCGGCCTCCCGCCACGGGGCCCGCGTGCTCCAGATCGCGACGGACTGCGTCTACTCCGGGCGGACCGGGCTCTATGCCGAGGACGCCCCGCAGGATGCCCTGGATGTCTACGGGAAGAGCAAGAGCCTCGGCGAGGTGCCCTCGCCGGCCATGCACCACCTGCGCTGTTCCATCATCGGCCCGGAGCTCCGGGGCCACGTCTCGCTTCTGGACTGGTTCCTGGGCCAGCCCCGGGAAGCCCGGCTCACCGGCTATGCCAACCACCGCTGGAACGGCGTGACCACCTACCACTTCGGGCGCCTCTGCCGGGGGATCATCGAGTCCCACCTGGACCTGCCCCCGATGCAGCACGTGGTGCCCGAGGGCTTCGTCACCAAGGCCGACATGCTGTCGTCCTTCGCCCGCGCCTACGGGCGGGACGACCTGGTGATCCAGCGGGGCGAGGCCTCGGTGGTCATTGACCGGACCCTCTCCACCCGCCAGCCCGGCACCAACCTCGCCCTCTGGCAGGCCGCCGGCTACCCGGCGCCTCCCGATTTCGGGACCATGCTGGCCGAGCTCGCCCACCATCCCTTCAACCGCTGACCCGGGGACGGAGCCCGCATGAAGGTCCTCACCATCCTCGGCACCCGCCCCGAAATCATCCGCCTCAGCCGCATCATCCCGAGGCTCGACGGCCTCTGCCGTCAAATCCTCGTCCACACCGGCCAGAATTTCGACTTCAACCTGGATGGCCTCTTCTTCCAGCAGCTCGGGGTGCGGAAGCCGGACCACCACCTGGGGGCGCGGGGCTCCTTCGGGGAGCAGATCGGGACCATCCTGGCCGGCCTGGAAACCATCCTGCGCGCCGAGCGTCCCGACCGGTTCCTGGTGCTCGGGGACACGAACTCCAGCCTGGGGGCCGTGGCGGCGAAGCGCCTCGGCATCCCCGTCTTCCACATGGAGGCCGGGAACCGCTGCCACGACGACCGGGTGCCCGAGGAGGTCAACCGGCGGATCATTGACCACGCCAGCGACATACTGCTCCCCTACACCGAGCACAGCCGGCGCAACCTGCTGGCGGAGGGCATCCCCGGCCAGCGCATCCTGGTGACGGGGAACCCCATCTGGGAGGTCATCCAGCACCACCTGCCCCAGGTGGAGGCCTCGGACGTCCTGGCGCGCCTGGGCCTCGCATCCCAGGGCTACTTCCTGGCCACCATGCACCGGGCCGAGAACGTGGACCCGCCGGACCGCCTGCGTCGGCTTGCCCGGGCGCTGGCCCGGATCCACGAGGTGCATGGGCTGCCAGTCATCGTCAGCACCCATCCGCGCACCGCGCTCCGCATGCGGGAATCGGGCCTGGCCCGGGACCATGCGGGACTCCGGTTCATGGAGCCCTTCGGCTTCTTCGACTTCCTGGCCCTCGAACGCCAGGCCCGCTGCGTGGTCACGGACAGCGGCACGGTCCAGGAGGAGTGCGCCATCCTGAAGGTGCCCAACGTGACCATCCGGGATACCACCGAGCGCCCGGAAACCCTGGAATGCGGGAGCAACAGCCTGGCGGGATCGGACCCCGAGCGGGTGCTGGCCTGCGTCCGCCTGGCCCTGGATTCCGGCCGGGACTGGCAGCCCCCCGCGGAGTACCTCCGGGAGAACGTCAGCGAGACCGTGGCGCGCCTGGTGCTGGGCCACCTGGCCTCCGCGGACGCCGTCAACGACCTGCAGGAGGTACCGTGATCTACCTTTCCGCCGAAGTGGAGCCGGGTGGATGAATTCGGCATTTCGTCCCTGCAACCGATACATAATCTGTGGGACCACACCCATGAGCCTTCCAGACTATCTCCCCTTTGGTAAGCCCAGCTTCTCCGAGCTCGAGATCGAGGCCGTGACGCGGGTGCTGCGCTCGGGGTGGATCGGCATGGGGCCGGAAACCCTTGCCTTTGAACACGAATTGGCGGCCTTCCTGGGAACTGCCGAGGTGGTCACTGTGGATTCATGCACCTCCGCCCTTTTCCTGGCGCTGCGAGTCCAGGGCATCGGGCCTGGTGACGAGGTGATCGTGCCCAGTCTCACTTGGTGCGCCACGGCCAACGCTGCGGTCTACCTGGGCGCCACCCCGGTTTTCGCCGACGTAGATCCCGATACCCTGTGCGTCACCCCCGCCACCATCTCGGCCTGCCTGACCCCTCGCACCCGTGCTGTGCTGCCTGTCCATTTCGGAGGCTATGCGGTCGACTTGATAGGCATCAGGGCGGTGCTGCCCGAAGGGGTCATCCTCGTGGAGGACGCGGCACACGCTTTGGGCTCGACCTACCCGGACGGGGGGAGGGTGGGCACGTCAGGAAATCTTGTCTGCTTCAGCTTCTACGCGAACAAAAACCTCTCCACGGGCGAAGGTGGCGCTATCGCGCTTGCGGATCGCACCACTGCGGATCGTCTGCGTTCCCTTCGCCAGAATGGCATGCCCGCTAATGCCTGGAATCGATTCTCCCAACCCAAAGCCATCCTCTACGCTCAGATTGAGGAACTGGGCTATAAGATGAACTACACGGATCTCCACGCGGCAATCGGTCGGGTGCAGTTGCGGCGTCAGGCTGCCTTCGAAACCCTCCGCATCGCGATCGCTCAGCTTTACTCCAGCGCCCTTTTGAAACTCGACTCCGATATCCATGTGCAATCTGGCGCTGGCGCCCCTGGCCACTCCTTACATCTGTTTGTAGTCCGGCTGCCCATCAGGAAACTGAGAATTGACCGGGACACCTTCGTGCTAGCCCTGCGTGAGCACAACATCGGCGCCAGCATCCACTACCCACCCCTTCATTTGATGAAGCACTTCCAGGCCTACGGGCGGTCCGCGGCCCTGCCCGCCACCGAACACCTCAGCCGTTCCATTCTCACGCTTCCAATAAGTGCCAGCATGAGCCTGGCGGACGCCGAGGGAGTGATGATCGCCTTCGAGCAGGTGTACCGCCGAACCCTGAAGGAAGGAGCCTCATGATGGGAGAGATGGTCTACGGATTCCAGGGCCGCCTGCGCGCGGAATTCCCATCCCAGATCCTTGTGGATGCGACCGAGATTTGCAACTTGGCTTGTGTGCACTGTCCCCATCCGGAATTCGCGAAGTCGGAACACTACGGCGGACGCGCACTGGACTCCGAGCTGAACCGCAAGCTGGTGGACGAGGTGCGCGATCACGGGCAGGGCATTACTCAGTACATCCGCTATGCCAGCAATGGCGAGCCACTGGTGCACCCCGCCATCTTCGAGATGATGGAGGACGCCGCCCGGCGCTCGGGCACCATCGTGACACTGACCACTAACGGCAAGCTGCTAGATGAACGCCGGAGTGAACGCCTGCTGGCATCGGGTGTGGGCGTCGTGGATATCAGCCTGGATGCCTATTCGGACGACGTCTACGCGGACATCCGCGTGGGTGGGAACCTCGCGATGACTCGGGAGAACGTGCTGTGTCTCCTACGCCGGAAAGCGCAGACCGGAGCCCCGCTCAAGGTGGTGGTGAGCTACGTGGAACAGCCACGCAACCGCCACGAAACCCATCTTTTCGAGCAGTACTGGCGGGACCAGGGCGTGGATTACGTCGTGATTCGGCGCCTCCACAGCTGCTCTGGTGCGATACCAGAACTAGCCGACCATCGTCGGCATGCGGTGGCGCAAACCCCGCGCCGCCCCTGCCTCTATCCCTGGGAGCGCATCGTGCTTAACGCGATGGGTCAACTCAGCTTCTGCCCCTCGGACTGGGTACACGGATCTCTGGTGGCGAACTACCGGAGCACCACCATCCGGGAAACGTGGCAGGGCCCTTTCTATACCGCTTTGAGGGAGGCCCATCTCGCCAACAACTACTCCTGCCACGGCTTCTGCGGGCAGTGCCCAGATTGGGAATCCACGCGCTGGCCCTTCCAGGGCCGCAGCTACGCCGACATGGTTGAAGCATTCAAGGACTAACTAATGACCCTTCCCTTTGCTGGGCCACCCGATCCTGGGAGCACTCGACCCGAGTTGATGAGGCGTGGGTTGACCGAGGCCCAGGTGGCTTGGTTTCGGGACCGGCAGGTTGCGGCAGATCCTACGGTTGTGATCCTGGGCCATCTGCCTACCATCGTGAACCCCTACGGGGCTCGGATGAGCCTCGGAGCCCATACCGTTCTGAACTCGAATCCATGGGCAACCATGACGCCCGTCCCTTCCCCGGTCCGTTTCGCCCTGGGCGTGGGTGCTAGCATCGACGTCGGCCGCCACTGCAATCTCAACGGCTCTTCGCTGACCGCTTATGCCGGCATCCGCATCGGCGACTACAGCCAGATCGGCGCGGGCGGATTCATCTGTGATACGGACCTTCATCCCTTGGATCCCGACCTCCGGCTGGCCCAGACCCTGGGACGCCCTTTCCCCGGGGCCTCCGTTCTCCGGGCGCCCATCACGCTGGAGGAGAACGTCTGGATCGGCTTCGGCGT
>DAIDKC010000189.1 GCA_027451045.1 Holophagaceae bacterium
ATGGCGGCAGGACGGTGCCAGGAAGAAGCTGCGGTCATGGATGCCTCGGGACTTAGGAGCTGGAACAGAATAACCAATGCCATCGCGCAGGGTGCCGGGCAAGCGAGCCCAGGCGGCTGAGGTTCCAGCGGAGCGGGACTCCGTGAACCGAAGCCAACGCAGGATCACGCCGCCCGCCATCCCGCACTCGGAGGGTTGACGCCCATCCGCGCGCCCCGCGGCGTCAGGGCCCTTGAACCATGAACCACATGGCCCTGCGGGCCCTTCCTTGCGGATGCATCGCGGCTGGGCGTCAACGATGGCAACGATTATTCCGTTCCAACGCCTTACCTCAGCCCTCAGCGTAGAGGGGATGGCTCAGGTAGCGCTCGCCGGTGTCGCAGAGGACCGCCACGACCGTCTTACCCGCCCCCAGTTCCCGGGCGAGTTCCACCGCGGCGTGGACGATAGCTCCGGTGCTGAGACCCGAGAGCAGCGCCTCCTCCCGGGCGAGGCGGCGAGCCATGGCCAGGGCCTCTTCGTATCCCACGTCCGCAATGCGCTCGAAGGCCGCGCGGTTGAGGATCGAAGGCACGAAGTTCGCGCCTAGACCCTGGAGCTTGTGGGGGCCCGCCTTGCCCTGGGTGAGCAGGGGGGAATCCCGGGGCTCCACGGCCACGACCAGGGTTCCGGGCTTCTCCTGGGCGAGCACTTCGCCCACCCCGGTGATGGTTCCGCCCGTGCCGATGCCCGCCACGAAGGCGTCCAGCTCGGGCACCTGGGCCAGCACCTCCAGGGCCGTGGTGCGGCGGTGGACTTCCGGGTTGGCGGGGTTGTCGAACTGCCGTACCAGGAAATAGGCCGGGTCACCCGCGGCCAGTTCCTCAGCCTTCTCCACGGCCCCCTTCATGCCCAGGGCGCCCGGGGTGAGGATCAGTTCGGCCCCATAGGCCTTCAGCAGGGACCGGCGCTCCTGGGTCATGGTGTCCGGCATCACCAGGGTGGCCGGGTACCCCTTGGCCGTGGCCACGAAGGCGAGCCCCACGCCCGTGTTGCCACTGGTGGCTTCGAGAATGCGCATGCCCGGCTTCAGACGGCCCCGGGCCTCGGCGTCCTCGATCATGGCCAGGGCGATGCGGTCCTTCACCGAGCCCCCGGGATTGGCGCTCTCGAGCTTCACGTACACCGTGGCGGCACCCTCCGGCACCACCCGGTTGAGGCGCACCACGGGCGTGTGGCCGATGAGCTGGTAGGCATGGTCCACGCGGTCGGGACGCGGACTGACGGCAGGCATGGGGGCTCCAGGAAGGGCGGGCACGGCCCGGATTCCGAAGCATGCGGCGGGCGAAATTTATTGTCAAGTTTGTTAATCATTTTTATTATAAATAGGGATATCCTTCCGGTCGGAGGCTTCCCGTGAAAGGCACTGCGAAAGGGCGCTACGGCTTGCAGTTCATGGTGGGGCTCGCCCTCCAGGCGGGGAGCGGCCCCGTGTTGGTGGAGGATCTGGCCCGGCGCCAATCCCTGCCGCCCAAATTCGTCCGGGTTCTGCTGGGCCCCCTCAAGACCGCCGGATTGGTGAAGGCGCAGCGCGGTGCCGGCGGCGGCTGCGAGCTGGCCCGGCACCCGAGCCGCATCACCGCGCTGGACGTGCTGGAAGCCCTGGAGGGGCGCCTGGGGGCCGGTCCCAGCGAGCCCGGAGCCTCCGCGAGCGCGCGGACCGTGCGGGAAACCTGGCTCCACGCCGCCGAGGCGGCCCGGGCCGCCCTGAAGGCCACCACCCTTGCCGATCTCGCCACCCGCCAGCAGGCCCTGGAGGCCGACAGCCACGGGTACTCCATCTGACCGGGTAGGCTGAAGCATGGCCTTGCAGAAATGGACCTTCACTGTGGAGCCCGCCGAGGCGGGCCTCCGTCTGGACCAGCTGGTGGCTCTGCGGACGGGCCTCAGCCGCCGGGCGGCGCGGGAAGCGCTGAAGCTGGGCGGCATCCAGGTGGATCGCAAGCGGGTGCGGGTGGCCGGCCGGCTGCTGAAGCCCGGCACGGAGGTGCGGGTGGCGTTCGATCCGGATCTGCCGCCGGTGCCGGAGATGGCGATCCCCGTGGTGTACGAGGACGACTGGCTGCTGGCCGTGGACAAGCCCGCGGGCCTGGCCACCCAGGGAACCTGGGCCACCGACCGCCACGACCTGTTGGCCCTCCTGAAGATCCAGCGGCCAGACTTGAGGCTCTTCCTGCACCACCGGCTGGACCAGGGCACCTCGGGGCTGCTGCTCTTGGCCAAGGATCCCGCCGCCAACAAAGGCCTGGGGGATGCCTTCGCGGGGCGGGACCTCGAGAAGCTCTATCTGGCGAGGCTTTCCGAACCCCTGGGCCCCTGCACGGTGGAGGCGCCCATCGGCCGCCTGCGCGGCGCCGATCCCGGCCGTTTCGGCTGTACGGGCGACCTCATGGATCCGAAATCCGCCCGCACCGACTTCCGCCCCGCCACGCCCGAGGAGACCGCGGGCCTCGTCCCGGGCCACTACGTCGTGGCGCGGCTCCACACGGGGCGGACCCACCAGATCCGCGTCCACCTGGCCCACCTCGGCCGCCCCATCCTGGGCGATGCCCTCTACGGCGGCGCCCCCTCGGACCGCCTCTGGCTTCATGCCTGGCGCCTCGGCCTGAAGCACCCCGTCACCGGCGCGGACCTGCGCCTGGAGGCCCCGCCGACGAGGTTCCAGCCATGAGGCTCCCCCTGCTTTTCAATCCCCAGTCGGGGTCCCGCCCTAAGGATCCCGATGCCCTGCTGCGCCCGCTTGGAAAGGAGACCCGAGGGCGAGTGGAATGCGTGCCGTTCGGCCCTCCCTGGGACTTCGAACCCTCCATCGCCCAGGCGAAAGCCGCAGGGGGACCCTTGCTGATTTGGGGCGGGGACGGCACGGCGCATCATGCCGCGCGGGCGCTCCTTGCGGTCGGCTGTCCTGTGCCCCTG
>DAIDKC010000190.1 GCA_027451045.1 Holophagaceae bacterium
AGCCTTTCTGGGCTGTTGCGAAGTGGGGGGCAGCCCAGGGCATCTTCACGCGGCCCCTCCTGGGCCGCGCCCTTCGGGCCATCGCGCTCTGCGCGACGGTGGGCCTCCGCTCCTGCTTCGGCCTCAAGACCGCCGACTGGATCCTGGACCTGGGCCCCGAGGGCGGTGCCGAGGGCGGGCGCATCATCGTCACCGGCACGCCCGAACAGGTCGTCGCGCGGAAGGGGAGCGTGACGGGGCAGTACCTGGCGCCCTACATGAAATAGGAAGGAAGGCTACGCCTGCACGTCCAGGTTCTGGCCGAGGCCGCCGGCCTGGGCGATCATGGCGGCGAAATCGGCGCCCTGCTGCCCGGCCAGATCCAGGACTTTGCGCATGACCATCATGGAGGCCTGGCTCTGGGTCTGGGCCTGGGTCTGTAGGGTGGCGCTGGCGGCGATGGAAGAGAAGTCCACGGGAAGTCCTCGATGCCGCCTTATCGGTTCCGGGGTCGCCGGACTTGAGGAGGACGGTCGGGGGCGGCGGGTGCCGGTGCGAGGCGGGCCCTCAGGAGGGCGGCCGCGTCCTGCACGGGCACCTTGGCCTCGGTGGCGGCGCGGTTCTCGGCGGCAATGGCCTCGAAGACCTCCCGGCGGTGCACCTGGACCTCCCGGGGGGCCTTGATCCCGAGGCGGACGCCGTCCTTGCCGATGCCCAGGACGATGACCTCCACCTCCCCACCGATGATGAGGGACTGGTCCGGTTTCCGCGTGACGACGAGCACGTCAGGATTTGAAGACCGGGAACTTCAGGGGGAAGCGGTCGGCCGGCAGGGCCACCTGCAGGCCCGTGCGGGTGCGGGTGTTCACCACCAGCGGCCCGGCCAGGTTCGTGGTCATGCGCCGGGGATCCTCCGGGATCACCACCAGGGTGAGGACCAGGGCCTCGGAAGGCGACGCGATGGCCAGCTCCTCGGCCTCGGATTCGGCCAGGGGCACGGCGTACTCGGGCTGGATGCCGGCGGGGTCCATGCAGACGAAGGAGATCTCGGGCTGCTCGACCGCCTGGAGGAACTTCAGGGGGTAGCCGTCGGAGGGCTCGAAGAGGCGGAAGGAGGTCAGCTGCGGGAAACCGAGGAGGCCCCGGGGGAAGCTGAGGAGGATGCCGTCGTCGGTCGCTGGGCTGGTCATGGTCGTCCGGAGTTGTTCCAGAGCAGCTCATCGGAGCCTTCCGGCTCGCCGTGAGTTTGGTGACCCCCCTCCCGGAACACCTCCCAGAGGGCCTCGAGGCGCTTCCGGCGGAACCGGGGGTTCGGGATGGTCCGCTCCAGTGCCTCCCGGCTCGCCGGTGGGTGGGACAGGCGGGCCAGGAGCCAGCGGTTCCCCAGTTCCATCACGGCAGCCACATCGCCCTCGTTGCCCCAGGCCCGGCGCAGGGTGCAGAGCCTGCGGGCGCGTTCCACCGCCAGGCTCCCGAGGTGTCGGACCTTGTCCACGATGGGATCGTGGTCGGGGGTGCGGTAGGCGCGGACGCGCTTCATGAGGTGGCGCAGCTCCCCAGGGAGGGCCGTCAGGCGCGGCCCGATGCCGGGCTCCTCCCGCCGGGTCTCCGCCTCCTCCGCCAGGGTGCGCAGGAGGGGCAGGAGCAGGGCCGCATCGCGGCTGGCGTAGCTCAGCTGGCTTTCCCGCAGGGGGCGCAGCATCCAGTTGGAATCCTGCTCCTCCTTCGGGATGTCAATGCCCAGCTTGAGGCGGGCCATGGTCTTGAGGCCCGGCTGGGGGTAGCCCAGGGCCCGGCTGAGGAGCATGGTGTCGAAGACGCTGGGGGGCACCACGTCGTAGAGGCGCTTGAACACGATGCCGTCGCCGGAGAAGTCATGGACGATCCAGGGGACCTGGGCCATGGCCTCCAGGGTGGGCTTCATGAGGGACTGGAGGGCCAGGGGATCCACCAGCCAGGCCTGGTCGTGGGTGGCCACCTGGAGCAGGGCCAGCACGCAGTGGTGGACGCCCGTGAGGCTGCACTCGATATCCACCGCGAGGAGCCCGGCGCGGAACCAGTGGGGCAGAGCCTCCGCCAGGGTCTCGGGCGAATCCACATAGGTCGTGGGCAGGTCGAACTGGTCCGGCGCCATCCCTCCAGTGTGCCTCATCCAGGTGCGGGATAACCTCAGGATTAAGGAGACCCAGGGAATGAACAGCACGCTGTTCTGGACGACCTTCTTCACGGTGTTCCTCGCCGAGGTGGGCGACAAGACCCAGCTGGCGGCGATCACGGCCACCGTGCGCAGCGGCGCGCTCTGGACCGTCTTCCTGGCGGCCAGCGCGGCGCTGGTCTGCGCCACGGCCATCGGGGTGCTCCTGGGGGATGCGATCTTCCGGGTCATCCCGCCCGCCGCGATCAGGTGGGCCGCGGGGACGGCCTTCATCGGGGTGGGCGTGTGGGTGCTGGCGAGGGGGTGAGGCCTCAGCGGATTCGGCTCGTCCCCTGGGCGGGCTCCCGGCGCAGGACGATGACCGCCAGCTCCGGCGGGGCCTGGATGCGCATGGGCAGGCCCACGACGCCCAGGCCTCGGCTCACGTAGAGCATCTGGTGCCCCTTGCGGTAGAGCCCCTCGGTGTAGGGCCCGAGGATCCGCGCACTGTTCACGCCGGGGATGAGGTTGATCTGGCCTCCGTGGGTGTGTCCCGAAAGGGTGAGCCGGGCGCCGGTCTCCCGGGCGGCCCGCCATTCGCTGGGCCGGTGGTTGAGGCAGAGACGGAAGGCCCCATCGGGCACCTCGCGCAGCGCCAGGTCCGGGCGGGGCCCGGGCCCGAAGACCTTCCCCATGAAGCGGCCGTTCCGGGCCATCGGGTCCTGCAGGCCCACCAGGGCCAGGGTGCCGCCACCGCGCCGGACGAGGGCGCTCCGGTTCTCCAGGCATGGGATGCCCTCCCGGCCCAGGGCCTCCCAGATGGGCCGCGGATCGTCGAAATAGTCGTGGTTGCCCAACACGGCGAAGGTGCCCAGGGGCGGACGGAAGCCGCGGAAAGATGCCAGGAAGGGGGCGATCTCGACCGCCCGACTGTCCACGAAGTCGCCCGTGATGAGCAGCAGGTCGGGCCGCTCCGCTGCCGCCAGGTCCCGCCACCGGCGCAGCAGGGCGCCATCCACCAGGGGGCCGGCGTGGAGGTCGCTGAGCTGCACCAGGCGCAGGCCGTCCAGTCCGGGGTGCAGGTCCGGGAAGAAGAGCTGCTGGCGCGTGATCTCCGGATCCCCGTAGGCCTCCCGGGCCCCGACAACGCCAAGCGTCGCCGCGGCCCCCACGCCCGCCGCGGCGGCCGTGCGGAGGAAGGCCCTGCGGGAAGGGTCCACGCCCGGGGTCTCGGCTTCGGGTTCGGGCGGGGGCCTGCGGATGATCCGCCACGCCCCTTCCGCGGCCATGCCCAGCAGCAGGTGGAGGAAGGTCAAGGCCTGGAAGTAGAAGCCGAGGCGGGCCAGGAATCGGAAGGGGACCGGGAGGGGCACCTCGCCAGGACCCAGGAAGCGCACTGCGGCGTAGAGGACCAGGGGCAGGTGGAGGGCCGCGAGGAGCCAGGGCAGCGCGCGGTGGGACCGCTCCGGCAGCTCCAGGCGCAGCAGCTGGAGGTGCAGCAGCTGCAGCAGCCCGATGGCGAGGACGACGGCCAGGAACCCCATGGGTTCCCCAGCATGGCAGGCCCGGCCGGCGGCCGGGAGGGTGGAAGCGTCAGGGCCTGAGCAGCAGGGTGAGCGTGAACACCGTGCGGTGCTTCATCACCCCGTCCAGGGGGCGGTGGACGCCGATCTGGAAGCTCAGGTTGCCCGCCAGCGGGCGGAGCAGGATGGCGGGCAGGCCCAGCCTCCGGCTGTCCAGCTCCAGGCCCGCCACCCGGAGGGCCGCGGGGCGGGGATCCGCCGCATCCCAGACGGCGGTGCCCTCCACATAGGCGTCCAGCGGGCCCAGGTCCAGCTCCCCCCGGAGGCGCCGGAAGCGGTTGCCCGTGGCCTGGAGGGCGGGCAGGGCCGGCTGGAGCACCCGGTCCAGGTCGAGGGTCTCCGGCCGCAGCGAACTGGCCACGCCGCCCAATTGGAAGCGGTCCAGGGGGGTGGGGTCGCCGTCGAGCCGCCCCTGCTCCCAGCGCAGGGTCAGGGGGGCCCAGGGATTGATCCAGGAGGCGGCCAGCGCGCCCCGGAGGAGGGACCAGTCCTGGCCTCCCGTGCGGCCGGACTGCGCGGCGCCCGACACTGCCAGGGCGGTGCCCTCCCGGCCCACCGTCCAGTAGGAGTCCCAGGCGGCGCGGAAGGAGGCCGTCCGCCGGCCCACGGCCGGTCCGCCGTCGGCAGGCGCCACGCGCTCCAGGGTTACGGCCGGCGAGAGGGCGAGGCCCGGTCGCCCCAGGTCCTTCCGGGTGAAGGCCAGCTCCAGGCCCTGCCGCGCCCGGTCGAAGCCGGCCACCGGGGCGAAGCCCTGGGCCGAGGGACGCTCCAGGTCGGAGAACACCTGGAAGGAGGGGGCCCAGCGCCACCCGCGCCAGGCGAAGCCCGCCTCGCCGCCCCGGGGACCCGCGCCGTTCCCGAAGCCGGCCAGCACCTGGCCGTTCAGGCGGCCCAGGATGTCGTTGAAGCCCGCGCCGATCTGGAAGGCGCGTCCCGAGGGACTGAGGCTACCGGCCTCCACCGGGAAGACGCGCAGGCTCTCCCCCACGCGGTAGGGATGGGGCTCGGGTGCGGGCCCCGGCGGGGGCAGCGGATCCGGGGCATCGGGCGGGGGCAGCACGGTATCCGGAGCCATGGGGTGGGGATCGGGAGGCAGCCCTTCCCCGCCCAGGGGCTGCGGGTCGTCCAGGCGGCGGATCTCCACCCCCGTGGCGGTCAGGCGGGCGTAGAAGACCGGCCTGCCTCCCGGCGCGCAGGCTGGATCCCAGGCCGCGGCCAGGGTGCGGGTCAGGGGCCGCCCCTGGGCGTCCTCCAGGTTCCAGATCCCCCCGCGTGGGGCCCAGCGCAGGACGGGTGCGGAGGCCGGGGCCTGGGCTGGGCCCGGTGGGGGCGGAGTGCCGCCCCGCAGCGTCCAGGTCCGGGGCACGGGCCGGAGGACGCCTTCCGCGTCCGGCAGGCGCAGCTGGAAGGAGATGCGGTCGGGACCGCGCCAGACAGGATCCCGGGGCAGGCTCCCGTCCAGGGGCGGGATGCGCCAGGTGGGCGCCACGGTGGGCACCCGGGGCGGATGATCGGGCAGGTCCCCGGGATCCTTCGGCGGTTGCGGGGCGGCCTTCGGCGCGCGGAGATCCCAGACGTAGATGCCGGGGCGCCTGGGGTCCTGCACCAGGGCCATCAGCTTCCCGCCGTCGGGGCTCACGGCCAGGTGGTCCGCCCAGCCTTCCAGGCCGGTGAAGATGGCTCCTTCGCGGAGGACGCCCGCAGCCTTCGCCCGGCGCTCCAGTTCCAGGGCATCGTGGGTGACCTCGGCGCAGAAGCGCTGGTAGCCGCCCCGGGCGCTGAACCCGAAGGTGGCCATGAAGGCCTGGTCGAAGGTGGGATTGGCCGGGCTCGCCAGGCGCCTCCAGAGGCCCTGGAGGACCTTGGGATCGCCCGAGCGGCTCACCAGCCACTCCAGGTAGGCGCTGCCCTCCAGATAGGCCATGTCGCCGCCGAGGAAGCCCCCCGTTCCGTCCAGGTCCTCGTAGGGGGTGAGCTTGCCCTGCCGGGCCCACTGGCGGAGCACGGCGGCCCGGAAGGCGCCATGGGGGCGGCCGCTCCCGGTGAGCTCGCCCTCCACCAGGGTGGCGTACCCCTCGGTCACCCACCGCGGGCACTTCAAGGCCAGGGGGCCCAGGGCGTCGGACCAGCGGCGCCAGAGGCCGGGCCTCCGGGCGGGCCAGAGGAGCTGGTTCATGTGGGTCAGCTCGTGGGCCAGGAGGAGTTCCGGCCAGCTGCGCAGGTGCCCGATGACGGAGTCCCGCGTCGGCGGTGTCTTCCAGAGCACCACGAAGGGGCGGCGGAGGAAGGGGAGGGCCATGCCGTTGGCGGTCATGGCGGGGTCCAGGATCAGGATGTCCATGGGCTTGGGATAGGCGTAGCCCACCACGCCCAGGTAGCGGCCCTGCACGCCCTCCGCCCGGGCCGCCACCGCCCGCCCGAAGGCTTCGAAGGCCTGCGGGCAGTGGATGCGGAAATGAGGGGTGGTGAACGTCACCCAGGGCGCATCGGGGGACTGCACCCGGGGTGCGGCCAACAGGGGCAGGGCGGCCAGGAGGAGCGGGAGGGCAGGGCGTCGCATGTCCCCCAGTCTGCTCCGTCCGCGGTCCAGTGATTATTGAGACGAATTCTCATAAAAAGCTTGTCTCAAGGATAAATTTGATTAAGACTCAATCTCATGTTGTTTCGTCCCGCCCTCCTCTGCCTCTGCGCGCCGGCCCTCCTGGCGGCTCCGACCCTGGATCGCACCGTGCTGGCCATGGGCACAGTGCTTTCCCTCCACCTGGAAGGGCCGGGGGATCTGGGGCAGGCCTCCGAGCGCGCCCTGGCGGAGTCAGCCCGCATCGAGGCCGCCTGCTCCACCTGGAATCCCGCCTCGGCCTGGAGCCGGCTGAACGGGGCCGGCGGACACCCCGTCGCCCTGGCCCCGGAGTGGCTGGACCTCCTGGCCACGGCCCAGGCCTGGCAGGCCCGCACGGAGGGGGCCTTCGATCCCGTGCTCATGGCCCTCATGCGGGCCTGGGACATCCGCGGGGGCGGACGCCGCCGCCCGACGCCGGCGGCATGGGCCCGGGCCCGGAGGGCTTCCGGATCCCGCCTGCTGGTCCTGGACCGGCGGGCGGGCACGGCGCGCCTGCGCGACCCGGAGGCGGGCGTGGAGGAGGGGGGATTCCTCAAGGGTTACGCCCTCGACCGCATGCGCACGGCCTCAGGCACCCCAGTGGGGCTGCTCAATTTCGGCGGCCAGCTGCTGGCCTGGGGGCGGCCCGTGCAGGCCTCCATCGCGGATCCGAGGGAACGGAATCGGGCCCGGATCAGCCTCTGGCTCCAGGAGGCCTCCCTCTCATGCAGTGGGACCTCCGTGCGGGGGCGGCACATCCTCGACCCCCGCACGGGGCTGCGCTGTCCGGCCTGGGGCAGCGTGGCCGTGGTGGCCTCCAAGGGCCTCACCGCCGACATCCTCTCCACCGCCCTCTACGTGCTCGGCCCCGAGCGGGGCCTGGCCTGGGCCGATCGCCACGGCGCCGCGGCGGCCTTTCTCCTCGCCGACGGGACGATCCGCGAGAGCGCGGCGTTCCGCAGCCTGCACCCCAAGGAGCTTCCGTGAAGTCCCCCATCCCCTTCCTCGCCCTTCTCGTGCTGGCAGCCCCCTTGGGTGCCCAGGCGCCCTCGCGCCCTCGCGTCCAGTCCGATCCCTCCCCCAGCGAGGACCGGCGCATCGCCGACCTGGAGCGCCGCCTGGATGCCATGTCCCAGGCCCTGGAGGCACAGCAGGCCGGCACGACCATGCCCGAGGCGCCGGCGGAGGGTCGCTACGGCATGGCCCCCGGGGCCAGCAAGGTCTACGACGCGCCTGTCGGGCTCAGCCTCGGCGGCTACGGCGAATTCCTCTACCAGGGCAAGGCTGCGACTCTGCAGGACGGCACGCGGGTCGGCAGCACCAAGACCGCGGATGCCCTGCGCATGGTCCTCTACACGGGCTACAAGTTCACGAACCGGATCCTCTTCGACGCGGAGTTCGAGTGGGAGCACGGGGGCTACAGCGACGAATCCCCGGAAGGCGAGGCCATCGCGGAATTCGCGTACCTGGACTTCCTGCTGTCCAAGCCCCTCAATGTGCGGGCAGGCATGATGCTGGTGCCCGTGGGCTTCATCAACGAGCGCCACGAACCCCCCACCTTCCTCGGCGCCCGGCGGCCGCTGGTGGAGAACGAGGGCGGCATCATCCCGACCACCTGGAATGAGGACGGGGTGGGACTCCACGGCGACCTCCCGGGCCACTTCTCCTACCGTCTCTACCTGATGGACGGCCTGGACGGATCGAAGTTCACGGCCCAGGGCATCACGGCCGGCCGCCAGCTGGGCAAGCAGGCCAACGCCCAGAGCCTGGCCTGGACCGGCCGCCTGGACTGGATGCCGGTCCCCGGCGCGCTGGTGGGCGGCAGCTTCTACACGGGCAACAGCAACCAGACCGGCACGGGTCCCGCGCTCCAGACCAGGCTCTTCGACCTCCATGCCGAATACCGGGCGGAGGGGTTGCAGCTCCGGGGGCTGTATGCCCGCACCACCAACTCCTCCGCCTTCCTGGAGACCCTCCCCGTCGCGGACCCCGCGCGGCAGACGGGCACCCGCCAGTGGGGGGGCTACCTGGAGGCGGGCTACGACGTCCTCCGTGCCCGCAGCCAGTCCCTGATCCCTTTCCTGCGCTGGGAACGACTGAACACCCAGTCCCGGGTTCTGCCCGCCGTGGTCGCGGACGGCGCCATGGACCAGACGGTGCTGACGGCCGGCGTGAACTACCTGCCCCTGCCGAACGTGGCGATCAAGAGCGACTACCAGCGCCTCGCGAACGGCACCCGCACGGGGCGGGACCAGTGGAACCTGGGCTTCGGGTTCTACTTCTAGGAGGACCTCATGATCCGCATCCTCGCCCCCCTGGCCTTCTCCCTGCCGCTGTTCGCGGCCCTGCCCTCCGCCCAGGAGGCCCTGTCCCTGGCCTTTCCCGGGGCCCAGTTCGTCCGGGTGGAGCACATCCTGACCGATGCCCAGGCCGGAAGGGTCCAGGCGCTCGGCAAGGTGCCCCTGGCGAGCCCCTGGCTCGTGACCTACGAGGCGCGCCGGGAGGGGCGGCTGGTGGGCGTCGGCTTCTTCGACACCCATCGGGTGCGCACCCTCGACGAGACCTTGATGGTGGCCGTCTCATCGGAAGGGAGGATCCTCCGGGTGGAGACCGTCGTCTTCCGGGAGCCCCAGGACTACGCGGCCCGGCCTGCCTGGGTGAAGCAGTTCGAGGGGAAGGCCCTGGACGACCAGCTGAGCCTGGAGGGCGACATCCGGCCCCTGGCCGGGGCCACGCTCACGGCGAATGCCATGACCGATGCGGCCCGCCGCTGCCTGGCCCTCTGGCAGGTGCTCTACGGGGACGCGAGGTGAGTCCTCTCGAGCGCTGGAGCCTCCACGCCTCGGCCCTGCTCACCGCGGTCACCGGGGCCCTTGACGGGGGACTGAGCTGGTTCGGCCAGCGCATGGGGGAGTTCGGACCGGAGCCTTCGCCCTGGCTGGGCCCGGCCCAGCATGCCCACGTCCTTGCGGCACCTCTCCTGGTCTTCACCCTGGGCGTGCTGGTGCGGGGCCATGTCGTGCCGCGCCTCCGCGGAGGCACCTCCGGGCGGGGCACGGGCCTAGCTCTGGTAGCCTGCCTCGCCCCCATGGTGCTGTCGGGCTACGCCATCCAGGTGGTGGTGGATCCGGCCTGGCGCACGGGCTGGTCCTGGACCCACGGCGTGAGCGCCAGTCTCTTTCTCTTGGCCTACGGCGGCCATCTGGCCCTCGGCCTCCTGGGGCGGGCTGCCGGGGCGCGGCAGCCTCTTGCGGAGGGCTGATCGCTGGTACCGTGAAGCCATGTCCCGCATCCGAATCCTGCCCGACCAGGTGGCGAACCAGATCGCCGCGGGGGAGGTGGTGGAGCGGCCGGCCTCGGTGCTCAAGGAGATGGTGGAGAATGCCCTCGATGCCGGCGCGACGCGCCTGGGGGTGGCCTGGGAGGAGGGCGGCAAGCGGCTGCTGGAGGTGGCCGACGACGGCTGCGGCCTGGCGCGCGACGAGCTGTATCTGGCGCTGGAGCGCCATGCCACCAGCAAGGTCCGCACGGCAGACGACCTGGGCCACCTGGCCACCTTCGGCTTCCGCGGCGAGGCCCTGCCCAGCATCGCCAGCGTGAGCCGCTTCGACCTCGCGAGTGCGGAATCGGAGGGCGCGGGTCACCGCCTCCGCTGCGAGTTCGGTGTCATCAAGGAGGTGGCGCCCGTCTCCAGGAGCCGCGGCACCACGGTGACCGTGCGGGATCTCTTCGCCCAGCTCCCGGCCCGGCGCCGCTTCCTCAAGTCCACGGACACGGAGCACGCCCAGCTCTGGGGGGTGGCGGCGCGCCTGGCCCTGGCCTCGCCGGGCGTGCACTGGACGCTGCGTCCTGACCGCGGCGCGCCCCTGTTGCTGCCGCCGGTGGCCGAACCGGGCCAGCGCCTGGCACCGCTCCTGGGCGAGAAGATGGGGCGCCTCGTGCCCTTCCGGAACGGGGAGGCGCCCTGGCGGATCCATGGCTACGTTTCGCCGCCGGACCTCAGTTTCCGCGACCGCAACCACCTCTACCTCTTCGTGAACGGCCGGGCCGTGCGGGACCGCCTCCTGCTGGCGGCCCTGGCCGAGGCCTGGTCGGGCACCTTCGCCAAGGGCGCCTACCCGGCCGTGGCGCTCTTCCTGGACCTGCCACCGGAGGCCGTGGACGTGAACGTCCATCCCACCAAGGCCGAGGTCCGCTTCCGGGATCCCCAGCGGCTCTTCGCCTGGGTGAAGGGTGCTGCGGAGGAGGCCTGGGCGGCCCTGCGGGGCGGCCTGGCCTCGGTACTGGAGCTGCCGCCGAAGCCCCTGGAGGCCGAGTTCGACCAGGATCCCGCGCGGTGGGGGCAGGCCCAGCATCCGAGGCTCTGGTCGGACCACTCCGGTGGGGGGCTCGGGGCGGTGCAGGCGCTGGCGGACGCCTTCGAGACCCGGCCCCTGGATCGCCCCTACGCCTTCGCGGCCGAGCCCGCGCGGGCGGCGGAGGCCCCGGAATTGCCCCCGGGCGGGGACGGCCACGGCTTGCGGTTCCTCGGCTCCTTCCAGCAGACCTACCTGCTGGTGGAGGCCTCCAGCGAGGCCGGGCCCGAGCTGTGGATCGTGGACCAACACGTGGCCCACGAGCGGGTGCTCTACGAGCGGCTGTTCCTGAGGCGACACCAGCCGGCCATCCAGCCCCTGCTCCCGCCCCGGGCCGTACGCCTGGGGCCCGAGGCCATGGCGCGGCTGACGCCCTTCCTGGCGGAACTCCAGTCCGTGGGCGTGGAGGCCGAGGCCTTCGGCGAGGACGTTCTGGTGGTGCGCGGGCTGCCCGATTTCCTGGCGGACCGGGATCCCCAGGCGCTGCTGGAGGATCTGCTGGCCCGCCTGGAACGGGAGGGCCGGGTGGACCTCGATGTCTTCCGCCGCGACCTCAACGCCGAGCTGGCCTGCCGCGCCGCCATCAAGAAGCACCACGCCCTGCCCGCGGACCTGGCCCTGGCCCTGGTGCGCGACCTGATGGCCTGCGAGGTGCCCAACACCTGCCCCCACGGCCGGCCCATCCTCAAGAAACTCACCCTCGCCGACCTCGACCGGAGTTTCGGGCGGCGGGCATAAGGGGGGCCGACCGGCTCCGCTCGGCCCGGAGATCCACCTCCAGCCGCCTGGCTGCGGCGTAGAGGGCGGGTCGGGCCAGGCCCAGGGCGCGGGCCGCCTCGGCGGCCTGGAAGCCCGTGGCGCGGAGGGTCTCCAGGAGGAGGCGGCGCTGAAAGGCCCGGGTCCCCTCCTCCCAGGTGCGCTCCTGGAGGTCGGGCTGCCCCAGCTCGGGGAAGTGCCGCGGCTTCAGGGTGCCTTCCTCGCACCGCAGGATGGCCCGTTCCAGGGCGTGCAGCAGTTCGCGCACGTTGCCCGGCCAGGCGCGTCGCGCCAGGGCCTGGGCGAGGCCGGGGGCCAGGGCGGGGATGGGCCGGCGGGTGGTCTCCGCGGCGCGGACGACGAGGCGGGGCACGAGGTACGGGAACTCGTGCCGGCGGGCGGAGAGCGGCGGCAGGCGCAGCACCGCGCCCTGGAGGCGGAAGAGGAGATCCCTGCGGAAGGCGCCCGAATCCGCCAGGTCCTCCAGGGAGCGGTGGGTGGCGGCCGCGAAGCGGACATCTACCCGGATGGCGTGCTCCGAGCCCACCCGCCGGACCTCCCGCTCCTGGATCACCCGGAGGAGCAGGGACTGGAGGCGGGGCGAGAGGTCCGCCACCTCGTCGAGGAAGCGCGTGCCGGCGCGGGCCATCTCGATGGCGCCGCGCCGGTCCTGGTGGGCGCCCGTGAAGGCCCCCTTCACGTGCCCGAAAAGCTCGGATTCCAGGAGGCCCTCGGCGAAGGCGGAACAGTTCACGGCCACCAGGGCGCCGGTCCGCCCGGACCTCTGGTGCAGCTCGCGGGCCGCCAGCTCCTTGCCGCTGCCCGTGGGTCCCAGCAGCAGCACGGGGAGGTCGGAGGCCGCCACGCGGTCGAGCTCGCCCAGGAGGGAGGCCATGGGTTCGCTGCCGTCGGTGAGCAGCAGGCCGGGATCGGGGATGGGTTCGGGTCCGCGGCGCTCCCGGAGGCGGGCCACCCAGGGGGCGAGCAGCAGGGGCTCGAGGATCGGTCCGGCGGGCGCGTCCGGAGGAAGGGCCAGGAGCAGGCCGCCGACCGGGGCCCCTTCCCAGACCAGGGGGAAGCCCCGCCAGATCCAGGTTCCGGTGGCCAGGGGGGCCAGGGCCCCGCCCCGGGCGAGGCGGCCCAGGCATCCCTCCGGGGGAGGCTCCCCGGCGCCCAGGCGCTCGATCCGATCCTCCTCCGGCCAGGCCAGCCAGGCGGGGTGGGCGCGGGAGGCCAGCCAGGCCTGGATCAGGGCGCGGGGATCCATTCCGGGCTCGGGGGGAGGGCTGGGCCAGAGGGCTCCCAGGCGATCCTGGTAGCGGGGGGACCCGGCCCGGTCCGCGATGGCCTGGAGCGCCATCAGGAATCCCGGGATCCGCAGCGCAGGCCGGGCCTCCAGCACCTGGAGGCCCAGCTCCAGCCGGCTGATCTGGTTGGGGCAGGCCGACCAGGCGGCCTGGAAGGGGGTCGGATCCCCGCCGTGGCGCAGCAGGCGATGGGCCTCCCAGCTGAGACGCGTCTCGGGATCGGCCTCGGGCGGGGGCGGTGCGTCCAGGGTGCCAAGCCAGGCTTCCAGGAAGCGGGCGTAGGGGTGGGCCGCCACATGGGGAAGGGCCGCCGCCACCCGGTCCCGGCGGCCCAGGTCCAGGGCGGCGCTGGCCAGGAGGCCCCAGGCCTGGAGGAAGTCCGGATGGGCCGCCACCAGGGCTTCGGCCAGGGGCAGCAGGGCGGCGGGTCCCTGGTGGACCTCCACGAGATGGGCCTCCTCCTGCTCCCGCCAGGGGGCGGGCAGGGGACCCCGCAGGTGCCGCCAGCGGGCATGCGCGGGAAGGTCCGCCCAGAGGAGGGCCTCCACCGCCGCGTTGGAGGCGGCCCGGAGGGCCCAGTCCTGGGCGCCCAGGCGGCGGAAGTGGGCATGGGCCAGGGTGAAGGCCCGCAGCGCCCGCTCCGATTCGCTGGCTTCGTGGGCGAGGCGGCCTTCGGCCATCCAGTGGAAGGGATCCCCGCAGGGGGCCGGGGTGGTCCCCCAGTCCGGATAGCCCGGCCCGGCCGGAGGGACTTCGCCGCCCCAGCGGACCCGGAGGCGGTCCCAGACGGGATGGCCCGAAGGCGGGGGGCAGGGCGGGCGGCGGAAGGACTCCAGGAGGTCCGCTTCCAGCGCGGCCTCCCATCCGGCCGGCGGGGTCTGGGCCGGGGCCATCTGGAGCAGGAGGGCCAGGGCCGGGTCGGGGGCCTCGCCAACGGCCAGCCCCCCGGGCGCCAGGGCGGCCAGCCCCTCCGGTGAGGCGCCGGGGCCGCGGCTCCAGGCCCGGATGCGCGGATCGAGCACCCAGCCGCCGCCGGGGAGGGGCTGCAGCCAGGCCGCGCCTTGGTGCGGCCCCAGTTCCTGCGGCAGGGACGGGAGCACCAGGAGCTGCGCGTGGGGCTGGAGGAGGGCCCAGGGGAGGGCCGGATCCAGGGGTCCCTCCGGCAGGAGGCGGCCCTGGGGGTCGAGGCTCCGGAGCAGGAAGTCCCACCAGCCGTCGGGAAGGGTCCGGCAGCTCTGGGGCACCAGATCCTCGAGGAACGGAGGCAGGTGCAGGGTCCCGGCGGCGTCCACAGCCCCCAGCAGGGGGATCCAGCGCATCCGCGTGTGCCGGTCCAGGAGGACCGTCCCGGCGGCCATCCAGGGCCTCCCGTCCCCTTCGAGGAGCGCCTCCCAGCACCAGGCCAGCAGTTCGTCCTCCCGGGCGCCCCGGACCCTCGCGGGCACGCCCGGGGAACCGTGGCGCAGCCTGGAGATCCAGTCCGGATCGGGCCGGGGCGAGGCCTGGTCCGGCCGCTCCGAGACCCAGGGGCCCCGGGGAAGGCGGGCCTCCTGGTGCAGCCGGGGCCAGTGGCCCTCGCGTCCCCCCAGCAGCCAGGCCTGGGCGATGGCCGCCAGCGCCCAGGCCGGGTCGCCCCAGCGGCGTCCCCGGTCGAGGGGCCAGGGAGGCGCCCAGGAGCCCAGCCAGGCGGCCTTCAGCATGCGAGCATCCCGCGCCAGGCCTCCCAGAAGCCCGGGAAGGTCTTGGCCACGCATCCGGGATCCTGGAGGTCCCCTCCGCAGACCAGGCCTCCCACTGCCGCGGCGAAGGCCATGCGGTGGTCCTGCTGCGGATCGAAGGGGGGACGGAACCCGGGGCGGGGACCGGGCTGGATCCGCAGGGTGTGGTTCCCCTCCACCTCGGCGGTGCCCCCGAGCCAGCGGACCAGATCGGCGGAGGCGGCCAGGCGGTCGCACTCCTTGAAGGGCAGGGTGTGAAGGCCCGCCAGGACCGAGGGCCCCGGGGCCAGGGCGGCCACCGCGGCCAGCACCGGCCCGAGGTCCGGGCAGTCCGTCAGGTCGGCCTCCAGGCCCCGCCGCAGAGGGCCGGCCGCCGCGAGCCTCCCCTCCGGCAGCCAGGCCAGGACGCAGCCCGCCCGGGCCAGGATGGTCATGAGGGCCCGGTCGCCCTGCGGATCCTCGGGCTCCAGGGGGCCCACCTCGATCCGGCGCCCCGTGACGGCTGCGGCGGCGAGGAAGGCGGCGGCGCCGCTCCAGTCGCCGGGCAGGCGGATCGCGGCCGGCCGGAGGCCCCCGGGAAGGCGCCATCGGCCGGGTTCCAGCCGGGCCTCGCAGCCAAAGTGGCGCAGCCAGTGGGTGGTGAGGGCCAGGTAGCTGGGGCTGGCGGCCCCCGTCCAGTGCAGCAGCCCCCCGTCCGGGAGGGCCGCGGCGGCCAGGGCGAGGCCGCTGAGGAACTGGCTGCTGGCCCGGGCGTCCACCTCGGCCTCCAGGCGCATCGGGGGAGTCGGCGCAGGATGGATGCGCCCGCCGGTCTCCAGGGGCTCCCAGCGGGCCCCGCAGGCCCGCAGGGGGGCCAGCAGCGGCTCCAGGGGACGCTCGAACAGACGGGGTTCGCCCCGCAGCTCCACCGGTCCGCGGGCGCCCAGGGCCAGCCAGGGCAGCAGGAAGCGGAGGGTGGTCCCGGAGGCCCCCAGCCAGAGGGGGGCCAGGGCCCGGGGCTGCCTCCCGCCCTCGATCCTCCAGAGGTCCCCGGCCTCCTCCAGGGGCACCCCCAGGGTGCGCAGGGCCCCGCGCATCCAGCGGGTGTCCTCCGCCTCCAGGCCGCCGGACAGCCGGCTCTCGCCCGGCGCCAGGGCGGCCAGGAGGAGGGCGCGGTTCGTGGCGGACTTGGACCCCGGAATCCGGACCGGTTCCAGGGCCGGGGCAGGGCCGAAGGCTTCAGGCAGTCGCAGGATCATGGGGGCAGAGTGCCCGGGCCCGCACGCCCCCGCAAGCGCTTCAGCCGATGCCCTCCAGGATGGGCTCCGAGATCGTCTTGTGGGTCTCGATATCGAACTGGTAGAGGCCGTACAGGTCCACGGTGCGCTTGTAGTTCAGGCGGATGGTGCAGGTCCCGGGCCCGCCGTCCGAGCTGCCGCCGACCTTGCTCACGGCGATGGCCCCTTTCTGGGCCAGGACATCCTGCATGCCGAGGTCCCGGACTTTGTCCCGGACCTGCTTCTCCACCAGTTCCAGCGGCACCCGGCTGGCGCTGGTGGCGATGAAGGTGCAGGCATCCTCGAGGCTGCTGTTGGTGTAGTAGATGGGCACGACCTTGAGGGCTACGGCCGCGATGGCGCCTATGACGAGCAGGGTGAGGAAGCAGCCGACTTTGCCTTCGCCGCGCTGCCGGTGGATGGGGTCATGCCTGATCATTGGAGGTCCTCCAGGGACTGCTGGGCCAGGGGCGCCACCCGGGGCCCGTCAGGGCCGAACAGGGTGGCCTGAGGATACTTCAAGGCTTCGCGGAAAGCCTGGATGGCCTCGGTCCGGTAGGCCAGGCCCAGCCCCACGAAGCAGCGTCCGATCTCGTAGTCCACGGTGCCCTGTCCGACCCCGGGGCCGGAATCCAGGCGGGCATCCCGCATCACTTCCACCGCCTTGGCGTAGTCCCGGAAGTGCATGAGGGCCAAGCCGATCTGGAGCTTCAGTCGGCTGGCGTCCTCCCCCTTTGCACCCAGGGCCTGCAGCCGGAGGTCCGCCAGGAGGGCTGGGTAGGCGAAGCGGGGGGAATGCAGCGGCAGTTCCAGGGGCGCCCGGAGGATGGGCAGGTCGCAGGCCCGGCCCCCGGCCTGGAGGACATGCGCCGGTCCTCGCCCCAGGGCCAGGAGGGCCCGATGCAGGGCCGCGCGGTCGGGCACGGGCTGGCCGTTCACCTGCAGGATGGGCGCGTGGGGCTGCAGACCGGCCTTCTGGGCGGCCGCGGAGGCCTCGAGCACCCACGGTCCCGGCTGGCCCGGAAGATCCAGCAGGGTCGCACCCAGGCTGGGCTCCTCCAGCACGGGACGGGCCTCCAGGCGGGCGACCAGTCCGCCCAGCGGGTCGTCCTCCAGGGGCTTGACCCGCAGGCGCTCCGTCTCGCCATCGGCGGTGGAGAGCAGGAGCTCCACCTCGTGGATCACGGGACCGGGCACGGGTGTGGCCACGAGGAAGAGCTCCGCCCGGTGGGACGCCAGGAGGCGGGACCGCGCGGCCTCCGGCGTCTCCCCGGGCCGGGCCGTCTCGAAGGCGAGGTGGTGGAGCCGGGGCCCCAGGCCCTGGAGCAGGCCGAGGATGCGGCTCCGGCCCGGGAAGTCCTGGGTCCCCTCCATGCCTAGGAAGGCCAGCCGGGGCATGGGCCGGGCATCCAGGGCCGGGCTGTCCCCGTCGGCCACGGTCAGGGGCTGGGTGTAGCCCCCGGAGGGGAAGGCGACCATGAGCCGGTACGTCCCCGGGCAGACCTGCAGGCCCTTGATCGGCAGGGGGCCCCGGTCCTCCCCCGACAGGAAGAGTTCGCCGCCGGGCCAGGCGCTGGTGACCGTCAGGGTCGCCCGGGCGGGAGCGAGGCGGATGGGCTCCAGCACATGGTCCGCGAAGGGGGTGGCGAAGGAGGGATCCAGGGCGAGGCGCTTGGTCTTGTAGCAGGGCGCGCGCAGCTCCAGGTCATGCTTTCCCGCCTTCAGCCCGTCCACCACGAAGGCCGCCGAGAGATCCTCGGGGCGGAGACCCAGGGGCAGGGCCAGGGCCAGGGCGTCCGCGCCCGCCCGTCCCGAGGTGCGGCCGAGGCTCCGGCCGTCCAGGAGCACTTCGGCCCCGCTGGGCTGGACGTAGATGGTGACCGTCGAGGAGACCCGGGTGAGGTTGAAGGCCACCGGCTTGACGTCCTGGGCTCCCAGGGTCACCTGGACCTGGGCGGGGGCGTAGCCGGGATGGCTGTAGGCGAGGGTGTGGGGGCCGAAGGGGAGGAACTTGCGGGGCAAAAGCGCCGAGGGCTTCCCGTCCACCTGCAGCTGGCCCCCGTCGGGGGCCCAGGTGAGCTGGACCTGGGCCAGAGTGGTGGCCCTGAGGCGGTCGAAGATGGCGAGGAGGCGCTGGGAGGTGAGGGTGCGGTCCAGGTCGAAGTCGGGGTCCAGGGCGATGAGGGCCTCCAGCCGGGTCGTGGCTCGGGGGCGGGTGGCGGGCGTCCGGTCGTCCAGGACTGCCAGCCAGTTGTAGGTCTGGCAGAGCACCCGGGTCCAGGTCGGGTCCAGGGATGCGGCCTTCGGGGCCAGGGCATCGAGCACCTGCTCGAAACGCGCCGTGGCATCCACCCGGTCCCCCTGGGTGGCCCACAGGGCCTTGGCCTGGTTGAAGGTGTCCAGGAGGGAGGCATCCTGGCCGCGGAGCAGGGGGGCGGCCAGGATGCAGAGGAGCAGGAGGGGGCGGAGGCGCATGGGTCAGTCCAGCCGGTACAGGGTGTCGTGCCAGCGGTCGCAGAGGATCACGCCCCCCTCGCGGTCCAGGGCGAGGGACGTGAAATGCCCGCTGAGGCCGAGGGCCTTGAGGGAGGTCTGGCGGAGCACGGTGCCATCGGGACCGTACACCACCACGCCCTCGCCGTAGGCGCCTCCCTCCACCAGGGCGGCCACATCCCCGACGGGATCCGAGGCCAGCGCCGCCACGCGCTTGAAGGGGGCCGGCAAGCCCTGGCCGTAGGGCACGGCCAGGCTCGGCCGGCCCGCTGCATCCAGGAAGTGGAGGTTGCCGTCGGCATCCGAGGCCAGCACGACTCCCCCCGTGGGGAGCGGTGCCAGGGCCACGGCCGGAGGGGCAGGCAGGGTGCGGAGGGCGCCCTGGAGGGGGACGAGGGTGAGGGCCGGCGTCTTGCGGTCGGCGACCCAGAGGGTGCCCCAGGCGTCGAGCCGGGCGCCCGTGATGGCGTCGAGGCCTCCCAGGGGCATGGGCGCACCCGCGGCCTTCACCAGGCTGTTGCGGGTGAGGATCCACGGCGCATCGCCAGGGCCCACCACCAGGGCCCGGGCGCCGGAGACGGAGGGCCCGGCGGGAGTCAGGGCCCCCTTGGCGAGCCGGAAGGCCTGGTCCAGCCCGTTCTGGTAGACGAAAAGGTCGCCGGCGGATCCGGTGGCGAGGAGGGTGGGGGTCCTGAGCCAGTCCTGGCGGCCGTCGGGCCAGGGCACCGCGCGCTGGAACGGGGGCCGGAGGATCCGCAGCCTGACCCGCAGCGCCATCTGCCAGCGCGCCTCCTTGGCCAGCGGGCTTCCCGGGAAGGCCGACTGGAGGTGTTCGAGCAGCCTCAGGCAGCCGTCCAGGTCGCCCATGAGATCGAGGGTCTCCGCGGCATCCAGCAGGGCACGGGGGGCCCCCGGTCCCTCGGGGCGGAGCCGGTAGGCCTCGACGAAGTGCTGGAGGGCTGCCCGCCACCGGCCCTGGGCCCGCCAGGCGCGGCCCAGCCCCTCCTGGGCCCGGGCGGCGGCGGGGGCGTCCGGGAAGAGGTCCACGGCCCGGTGGAACTCGGCCATGGCCGCCTGGAGGTCGGCCGGACCCCCGGCCTGGGCGGCCAGCAGCTCCCCCCGCATCACCAGCGCCCGGGCGGCGACCGGGGACTTGAGGTAGTCGTGCTCGAGGCGGTCCAGCAGGGCCAGCGCGGCGGCGGGCTGGTGGGCGACCTCGGCCTGGTACCGGGCCATCTCCAGGAGCGCCTTGGGCGCGTAGGGGCTGGCGGGCGCGGCCTGGAGCAGCTGCTGCCAGGTGGCCAGGGCCTCCGGGTAGGCCTTGGAGGCGTAGGCCCGCTCCCCGCTGTAGTACAGGCGCTCCCCGAGCCCGGCCTCCTGGGCGGCCGCGGGCAGGGCGCAGAGCAGCAGGACGGCGGCGGGGCGGAGCCGGGATGATGCGGGACGCATGAAGGCCTCGGGGCTGGCAGACATCATAGACCGCAGCCAGAGCCTCACGGTTCGAGGGCCTTGAGGAGCTGCTCGGGCGGGTAGGGCTTGTGCAGGATGCCCAGCAGCCAGCTCTCGCTGCCTTCGGGCGCGGGATCGCGCGAGGCGGTGGACAGGAGTACCCATCGGCATCTGCGGGCTTCGCACTGGGCGCGCAGCCAGGGGCGGAGGTCCGTCCCGGCCTCCATCTGCTCGGAAAGGACGAGATCCACGGGCTGGGCCTCCAGGAGGGATCCGGCCTCGGCATGGGAGCCGGCTTCGCGGACCTCCCAGGGTCCGTCCAGGGCCGCCAGCAGCCTCTTCCGGAAGAAGGCGCTGGGCTCCAGCAGGAGGATGCTGCGGATCCGCGGCCTGCGGTTCAAGTCCGCCTCGTCGAGCCCCAGGGTGGCGAGGGCCCCCTTGGCCGCGCTGCGCAGGCCCAGGCCCTGGGCCTGGAGGTAGATCTCGCGGAGGGGCTCGATCAGGGCCTCCTGGCGCGTGAGGCCGGCGATCTCGCAGAGCCGGGCCAGTTCGCGCCAGTCCTGCCCCTGCCGGTCGAGTTCCCGCAGGAGGAAGGCCGCCAGCTCCGCCGCCAGTTCGGGCCTCAGGATGAATTCGGGATCCTGCAGGGCGTCCCGCAGGGCCAGGAGGGCCTCCACCCGCGCCGGGCCCGCCGGGGGCACGGCCTGGACCAGCCCCCGGATCTTGGCCTCCTTGGAGGCGATGTGCCCGAGGCTGGCGCTGCGGCGGCTGAGCTCCTTCAGGATGGCTGCGATGCGGTCGTTGGTCTCCCGGTCCCAGTCGCTCTTGGTGCGGAGGTCGAAGAGGAAGTCGGAGAACTGGTCCTTCAGGCGGGCATAGAGGGCCTGGTCGAAGCAGTAGAGGTTCTGGGTGGCGAGGATGGCCCGCAGGCGCTGCCCCTCCCCCTCCCGGTCGTCGCAGCATCGGGCGATGAGCTGCTCCAGGGCCGGGATCCGCTCCTCCGGGAAGGGGTGGTCGAAGCCCGGGAAGGGCGCCAGGGTGCCTTCCAGGCACACGATGAGCACCAGCGGGAGCTTGAGGCCCGCGGACTTCTGGAGGAGGCCCAGCCCCGCCTCCGATGTGGCCAGGCGCGCCAGGGCCTCGACCAGGGCCATCTGGAGTTTGGCGGGCTTGCCGTCGTGGAGCATCTCGAGCAGGAGGGGTGCGGCCTCCGGGGGCCTGATGGCCCCCAGGGCCTCCACGGCCTCCACCAGGAGATCGTCCCGCGCATCCGCCTGGAGGAAGGCCATCAGCGGGCCGGCCGCCGCCGGCGGGGCGTTCTCCCCGAGGATCCGGAGCGCCAGGCGGACCTGGTCGAGCTGGCCCGATTCGAGGAAGCCCAGCACCGTCGGGACGCTGGAGGGCAGCTTGCCCAGGTGGTGGATGGCGCGCTGGCCCACATCCGCGATGGGATCCTGCATGGCCTGCATGAACAGGGGCATGAAGGCGTCCTCCTCCCGCGCCCCCAGGGCGTCAAGGCAGGCGGTCCGGCGGCGGAGGTCGGGCACCTTGAGGATCCATTCCAGGGCCGCATCTCCCGGCTGGAGCAGCTGGCAGAAGGCCGAGTCGAGGCCGTCGGCGTGGGGGGCCTCGGGGAAGGCCCCGGCCAGGGCCTCGAAGGCCCGTGCCCTGGGGAGGTGGCTGCAGGCGACCTGGTGGACCAGGCCTTCGCAGATCTGGTCCAGGAGGGTCTCGGCCCTTTCCCTTTCCCGCCGTGCCTGCCCCTGGGTTTCGCTCACCATCGCGCTGAAGCGGGCGATCTTGCCTTCGAGCAGGATGGTCAGGGCCTCGGCCACGAAGCTTTCGAAGGGCCCCTCCGCCAGGGGCCGCAGGCGCTCCATGGGGCGCAGAGGATGGGCGGCCTCTCCGGCCGCGAGGGCGTGCCTCAGCTCGCCCATGGCCTCCTCCCCCCGGGAGCCCAGCCGGGCCTCCAGGGTGTCCACGAGGTCCGCCCGGGCGGCGGCACGGGGCTGGGAGGCCAGCCGGTCCCCGAGGGCCTCCAGGGCCTCGAAGTCGCGGAGGGTTCGCCGGGCCTCCTGGAAGAGATCCAGGAGGGCCTCACCGGCGGCTCCCCCCGGCAGTTCGGCGATGGCCCGCAGGAGGAGGCGGCTGGACAGGGCATCGGATCCGGGGAGGGCCTCCAGGAGGGCGCCGAGATCCCCCGGTTCCGCCAGGGCGGCGAGGCCCCGGGCGCCCTGGTGGGCCAGCCTGGGGTTGCCCTCGCCCTCCAGGAGTCGGCCCAGGTAGAACGCCAGGGGCTGCTGGGATTCGAAGGCTGCCAACTCGCGCTTCAGGATGATCTGGCGGTCCGGGTCGGCGCGGTGGGCGGCGAGATCCAGGAGGGCCAGGCGGGCGGACCGGAGTTCCAGGCGCCCCAGGGCGGCACAGCCCTCGTCGAAGAGGCCCAGGTCGGTCTCCTGGAGCAGGGCCTTTTCCAGGTGGGGGACCCACTCCGGCCATCCGAAGCGGGCGGTGGTCCCGTAGAGGGTCCGCTTGAGGCCCGGGGGCGCCGTGGGGTGGAGCAGCCGGGCGCCCAGCTCGGGCAGGGCCTGCTGGCGGAGCTGCTGCATGAGCTGGTGGAGCCGGAGCTGGAACCCCGCGTCGCCATCGGCAAACGCCCCGAGGAGCGAGCGGAACTCGTCCAGGGGGGTCAGGGGAACGTGCCGGGTCGGAGAGGCCATCACCCGTCTCCATCGGCCGGCCCGGCATTCGAGTCAAGAACCACAACGGAGGCTGGGGGTGCTAGCGTTTTCCCATGCGCGTCCTGGCAATTGCCGTCCTGTTCACCCTGGCCTGCTCCGCCGGCGCCCAGGATCTCTCCTTCCTGGCCAAGCTGCCCCCGGCGGCCCGGGTGGAGGCCGAGGACATCGTCCAGCATGCGGATTTCGTCTTCGAGAGCCGCACCCCTCCTCGCAAGGTGCGGCTCGCCACGATGGAGAAGCTGTTCGACCACCCCCGCCTCGCCGCCGCCATGTGGCGGAACTGCCAGTTCGTGCCGGCCTTTTTCGTCTTCCTCCACCCGGATGGCGCCTGGAGCCTGGATGACGGCCGGGGCCTGACGGGGACCCTCCGGCTGGTCTACCGGCGGCCCGGCCACCGCGTCTACCTGGTGGAGGGCCGGGCCGCGCGGGGGCGCCTCAAGACCCCCTTTGCCGTGGGGGCCCGCATGCTCACCTCCTACCGCTACTGGGAGGGCAAGCAGGGCTTCGAGAGCGATCTCCAGACCTGGACATCCCTGGATTCCGCCCTCCTGGGGTTTGTCGCCCGTCCGTTCCGGGGCTACATCAAGGAGCGGCAGGACCAGTTCATCGCCTACATCAACGGCAACGTGGCGAGCTTCGGCGAATTCGCGGACCTGGATCCCATGGACTTCTATGGGCCCCTCAAGCGGGACGGCGATCCGGTCGCCCTCCGGGAGTTCAAGGCCCTCTTCATGGGGAAGTGATGGAGGCCCTCCGGGAGGCCCTGGAGGCGCTGCGGCGGCCCCAGCGCGCCTTCGCCGCTCCCCTGGAGCCCGGCGAGCCCCAGGGGCGGGCCTTCGGCCGCATGCTGCTCTGGTGGCTGCCGCCCGCCCTGCTGCACGGCGCCCTGTCGGCGTGGGGCGCCTTCGAGGGATACCGCGCCCTCCGGATGGGGCATCTGCCGGCGTGGATGGGCCGGCTCCGCCTGCCCGGCCTGGATCCCGACACCATGCGGTTCCTGCTCCGGGGCCTGCCGCCTCCCCCCGGCATCGCCCTGGTGGCCGCCGCCGTGCTCCTCCTCGTCCCGCTGGGGGTGGTGGGCGTCTGGCTCCACGATGCGGTCTGGGACCACACGGCCCTCTGGCTGCTCGGTGGACTGAAGGCCCGGCGGGGGTTCCGCGCCACCCTCCTGGCCGAGTCCCGCGCCCTGAGGATCGCCTCTCTGGGGGCCTGGGCGTGGCTGCTCGGGTTCCTTCCGTGGGTGGGGGGCCTGCTGGAGGGACCCCTCCTCCTGCTGGCCGGCTACCTCTGGCTGTTCCGGGGATTCGCCCTGGCGGCGGCCCATGGGCTCCCCTCCTGGAAGGGGGTCCTGGCCACGGTGCTCCACGCGGCCCTGCTGGCCCTGTTCGCGGCGCTGCTCCTGGGCATGATGGTCTGGATGCTGCGGGCGGCGGGCTGAAGGCGGGGGCCTCCCGAGTGGCGCCGCCGCCCCACTCCGGTCATGCTTGGGGCACGTCCCACCGGAGCCATTCCATGTTCCAGCAGATCCTGGACCAGTTGATCGAGCGGGTGCCCGAGTCCCTCGCGGCCACCTTCAATGACCGGGACGGCGATCCCATCTGCTCCCGCACCATCCAGGTGGCCAACGAGGCCCTGCAGATGCTCGGGGCCTACCAGCACGTGGTCAGGCGGCATCTCCAGCAGGCGGTGGAGGAGTTCGACCGGGGGGAGGTCAAGCAGGTGGCCTTCGCCACCGACCAGCACTGGATCCTGATGATGGGGGCCGACGAGCACTGCACGCTGGTGATGGTGATGCAGCGGGACGGGCTGCTGGGTCGCGCGAGGTTCTTCATGGAGCAGGCCATCTCGGCCCTGAACGCGCAGCTGTAGGAGCCGACATGCACCGCTTCATCGGCCTGGCCGGAATCGTGGCCTTCATGGGCGTCGCCTACGCCCTTTCGCACAAGCGGAGCGCCATCCCCTGGCGCACGGTCGCCTGGGGCCTGACGCTCCAGTGGATCCTCGCCCTGGTGGTGCTCAGGGGCGAGGCCATCTCGCGGCTGCTGGGCTTCCTCCCCTTCCCGCCCGGGGCCGGGTGGGTGGTGCTGGCCCTGATGTTCGTGCCCCTCCTCCTCCGGCGCTACGCCGCCCTGGAAAGCCGGCCGCTGAACTGGACCCTCTTCGGCGTGATCATGCTGGGCCTGCTCCGGGGGAACCTGGTGGGTGCCTCGTTCGACCGCATGCGCGTCGTGGTCGAGCACCTGATGGATTACGCCCACGACGGCGCCAGCTTCGTGTTCGGGAGCCTGGCCGATGGGTCCTCCGGGAAGGTCGGGATGGTCTTCGCCTTCGCGGTACTCCCCACCATCATCTTCGTGGCGAGCATCTTCGCGGTGCTCTACTACCTGGGGGTGATGCAGTGGGTGGTGGGCGCCGCGGCCCGGGCCATGGGCCGCTTCATGAAGATCTCCGGCGCCGAGAGCGTGAGCGTGGCCGCGAGCATCCTCATGGGGCAGACCGAGGCGCCCCTCACGATCCGACCCTTCCTCTCCCGCATGACCCGGAGCGAGCTGATGCTCGTCATGACCGCGGGCATGGCCCATGTTTCCGGAAGCATCATGGTGGCCTACGTCCAGGTGGCCCACGTGGACATCGTCCACCTGCTCACGGCGGTCATCATGACCGCGCCGGGGGCCATCATGATGGCCAAGATCCTGGAGCCCGAGACGGAGACTCCCGAGACCGCGGGCGAAGTCAAGGTGGACATCCCCAACCACGACGCGAACGTCCTGGATGCGGCGGCCCGCGGGGCCTCCGAGGGGGGGCAGCTGGCCTTCAACGTGGCGGTGATGCTCATCGCCTTCATCGCCCTGATCGCCCTGGTCAACGGCCTGCTCCAGGCGATCCACCCCGGCTTCAGCCTGGAGGTGGCCCTCGGCTGGCTCTTCAAGGTGCCCGCCTACCTCATGGGCGTCTCCTGGTCCGAGGCGGGCCAGGTGGGGGCTCTTCTCGGCAAGCGCATGGTGGTCAACGAGTTCGTGGCCTTCCTCGACCTCGGCCACATGACCCAGCTCTCCGCCCATGCCCGCCTGATCGCCACCTTCGCCCTCTGCGGGTTCGCCAACTTCAGCAGCATCGCCATCCAGGTCGGGGGGATCGGCGCCCTGGTGCCGGAACGGCGGAGCGATCTGGCCCGCCTGGGCTTCCGGGCCATGCTGGCCGGCACCCTGGCCAACTTCCTGAGCGCCTGCATCGCGGGCATGCTCCGCTGATTTGAACCGGATTCCAGCCCGGGAGGCGACCTGCCGATAGGGGTCTCCAGGGAGGAGTCGCCCATGCCCAAGATCCGATCCCTCACGCTGATGGTCGCC
>DAIDKC010000191.1 GCA_027451045.1 Holophagaceae bacterium
TGGCCCGGGTCGCCCTGGCCTGGCTGCTGGCCCAGCCGCACGTCATGAGCCTCATCATCGGTGCCAAGACCCTCGACCAGCTCGAGGACAACCTCGCCGCTGCGGACCTCGAACTGTCCCCCGTCGAGATGGAGCAGCTCGACGCCGTGAGCGCGCTGCCCCCGGAGTATCCGGGCTGGATGCTGGCACGGCAGGGGGGCAACCGGCGCCCCAAGCCCTTCCCCGCACCTTAACATGAACGAGGTGGGACCGCCTGCTCGCCTGCGGCTCGCGATGTCCCCCCTCGTGCGCCCCCACGCGGGTTCCCGGCCAAGCCGGGACACCCCGTTTGAACCCTGGAGGTAACCATGCGACTGCCCGCCGTCCTGCTGTCCATTCTGGCCCTGGGAGGCGCGGCCGCCCAGGCCCGCCCCGCCCCCCCCTGGCCCGCCGGCCTTCCCGTCTACGACCATGTCGTCATCGTCATCGAGGAGAACAAGGACTACCGGGAGATCGTCGGGAATCCCAGGGCGCCCTACATCAACGATGTCCTGCTGCGGGAGGGGGCCAGCTTCACGCGGATGTACGCCGAGGAGCACAACAGCGAGGGCAACTACTTCTGGCTCTTCTCCGGGAGCAACCAGGGGGTGGGCTTCGAGGACCGGGTGCCCTCGGCCGCGGTCCGCGCCGACTATCCCCTGACGGCCTCCAACCTGGCCTCGGAGCTGATCGCCGCGGGCCGGACCTTCGCAGGCTATGCCGAGGGCCTGCCCGCGCCGGGCTCCACGGCGGTGCATGCCGGAACCTACGCGCGGAAGCACGTCCCCTACATCAGCTTCGCGAACGTGCCCGCGGCCTGCAACCAGCCCTTCACGGCATTCCCCGCCGAGGGACACTTCGACAAGCTGCCCACCGTCGCCTACGTGCTGCCAGACCTGGACGACGACATGCACAACTGCGCCCAGCCCAACTGCGCTTCGCCGGACCTGGGCTGCTGCATCTCCAAGGGGGACGCCTGGCTGCGGACGCACCTCGCCGCCTACGTCCGGTGGGCGCGCACCCACAACAGCCTGCTCATCCTCACCTTCGACGAGAGCGACGACCGGACCGGCTACGCCGGCCTCACCAATCCCGCCATGGCGCCGGGAGTCCTGAAGCCCTGCCGCAGCGCGGACAGCCTCCAGCTCCTCCAGGACATCCAGAACCGCATCGTGACGATCGCCGCGGGCGCCCACATCCGGCCCGGGCAGTACCCCGAGGGCCGGGGCATCACCCACGTCAACCTCCTGCGGACCCTCGAATCCATGTACCGCCTGCCCGAGGCCGGCACCCAGCAGCCCAACGCCCAAGCCTGGGGCATTTCGGGCCAGGCCATCGTCACCGACATCTTCCAGATGCAGGCACCCCGGCCCTAGGCGGGGCGCGGTACGCGAACAGGGCCCTCGTTCGAGGGCCCTGCTTTTGGTCGGCGCGAGAGGATTCGAACCTCCGACCCCTACCACCCCAAGGTAGTGCGCTACCAGGCTGCGCCACGCGCCGTGAACCTTCGACTCTAGACCGGTCGCGGGTCGAGGTCAAGGACGGGGCGGGACGGAGAGGCGGTCGAGGAGGCCGCGCAGGGCGCGGATGGCGGGCTGAAGGTCCGAGCTGGCCCGCAGGAGCCGCGGGATGCTGGGCTGGGGCTTGCGGGGGGGCGGAGCGGGGACCTCGTCGGGCGGGAGGCCCAGGTCGAGGCGCTGGGCGAGATGCCCGTGGAGCATCAGCTCGCGGCAGTCCGCGACGGTGAGCCCCTCGGCCAGCCATCCCTTGATCCGGCGCAGCCGCGGCAGCTCGTCCACGTGGTAGTAGCGGAGGTTCCCCTTGCTCCTGCGGGCCCTGATCTCCGGGATCACGTCCTCCCAGTAGCGCAGCTCCTTGGGGGTCACGCCGAGCTGGGCGGCCGTCTCGCCGATCTTGAACCACTTGCGGTCGCTCACGGCACCTCCCGGGGCTCGATGCCCAGGGCCTTGAGACGCTTGTAGAGGTTGGACCTGTCCATGCCCACGCGTTCCGCAACGCGGGTCATGTTGCCGTTCTGGAGCTTGAGCTCGCGCTGGAGGTACTGGGCCTCGAACCAGTCGCGGGCTTCCTTCAGGCTCGGGAACTCGGGGAACGAGAACGGATCGGGCTCCGCGAGATGGCGCGCCGCCAGGGGGCCCAGGTCCGCCGTTCGGATCTCGGGGCCGCGGCCGAGAATGACGGCCCGCTCCATGAGGTTCTTCAGCTCCCGCACGTTCCCGGGCCAGTCGTGCCGCAGGAGGGTGTCCTTGGCATCGCCCGCGAGGCGGCGGGGCGGGCGGCCGTACTGCCGCGTGATGCGGGCGATGAAGGCCTCGGCCAGGGGGATGACGTCCTCGGGGCGCTCGCGGAGGGGCGGGACGCGCAGGGGCACGACGGCGAGCCGTAAGTAGAGGTCCTCCCGGAAGCGCCCCTTGGCGATCTCGGCCGGCAGGTCCTTGTTCGTGGCCGTGACCACGCGGACATCCACCCCCACGGCCCCCCCGCCGCCCACGGGCTCCACGCGCCCCTCCTGGAGGGCCCGCAGCACCTTGGCCTGGGTCTTGAGCGACATGTCGCCGACCTCGTCGAGGAAGAGGGTCCCGCCGTTGGCCTCCCGGAACTTCCCCTTCTGATCGCGCACGGCCCCGGTGAAGGCGCCCTTCTGGTGCCCGAACAGCTCGCTCTCGATGAGTTCCTCGGGGATGGCGGCGCAGTTCACCTCCACGAAGGGGGCGTCCCGGCGGGGGCTCTGGGCGTGGACGAGGCGCGCGATCTCCTCCTTGCCGCTCCCGTTCTCGCCGGTGAGCAGGACGCGGCCCTCCGTGGGCGCCACGAGCTGGATGTCGGAGAGCAGCCGCCGCATGGCCGGGCTCTCGGCGAGGAAGAAGCGCTCGCCCTCCACGGCCTCCAGGAGCCGCTGGTTCTCCTGCTCCAGGCGGGACTGCCGGAGGGCGTTGGCCGTCACCAGCAGCAGGCGGTCCAGGTCAATGGGCTTCTCGAGGAAGTCGAAGGCCCCCAGCTTCGTGGCCTGGAGGGCCGTGTCAATGCTGCCGTGCCCGGAGATCATGACGACGGGCATGGCTGGCCGCAGGAGCTTGGCCTGCTTGAGGGTCTCGAGGCCGTCCATGCCCGGCAGCCAG
>DAIDKC010000192.1 GCA_027451045.1 Holophagaceae bacterium
GCCGGCTTCTTGGCAGCGGCCTTCTTGGGGGCGGCCTTCTTGGCGGCGGGCTTCTTGGCAGCGGCCTTCTTGGGGGCGGGCTTCTTGGCGGCGGGTTTCTCTGCCGCGGGGGCGGCAGCGGTGGTGACCGGTGCGGTCATATCGGCCATGGGTGGCTCCTTTTCGCCCGTGCGGGCGGTGTGGGAAGGGGAGGTGCGGGAGCCGGATTTGGCGACGGCCTGCTGTGTGCCATGCGCAGGGGCTTCCCGCTGGGTGGGTGTGCGATGGGAACCGGCGTCCGGCGCCGGGGAGAGCTCCGCTGCTCCGGCCGGGGCCTTCCCGCGGGGCTTGGCGGCCTTCCTCGGGGGCTCCTGGCCGGCCAGGATCTGGGCCAGGCGCTTGCCCGGATAGTAGTCGTCCAGCAGCGCGTCCCCGAGGATGACGCCGTGGATGCCGAGGGCCTCGGCCTCCTGGATCTGGTCCAGCCGGTGGATGCCGGCCTCAACCATCCGGAGGCAGTCGTGGGGAATCTTCCTGGACAGCGCCAGCGCGAGGTCCCAGGAGGCGGCCCAGGTATCCAGATCGCGGCCGACGGCACAAATGATCTCTGCGCCAGCCTCCACGGCCTGATGGAGCTCGGCCTCGGACGTGACCTCCACCACCACGTCCAGGCCCTTGCTCGTGGCGAACTTCAGGAGTTCCTGGAGGCGATCCGGCGGCAGGAGGGCGGGCATGAGGAAGATGGCATCCGCCCCGAGGATCTTGCTCTCCTCGACCTGGTACTCCTCGAAGATGAACTCCCGGCGCACCAGGGGGACCTTGAGGGCGCTCCGGATCTCCGAAAGGTGCTTGTCGTCCCCGTGGTAGAGGAACTTGTCCGTGGCGACCACGAGCGCACGAGCCCCGTTCTCGACCAGGCTCTTGGCGTGGGTGGAGGCCTTGTAGCTTTCACGAACCTGACCCCGTCCCGGATCACCCCCGGCCACTTCCCCCAGGATTGTGATGCCAGGCTGGCTCAACTCCTCCTTCAGGGAATGATGGCCCTTGTAGGCATCCTTGACCGCCACAGGCCCCCGCTGCTTCTTGATCTCAACATCAAGGGCCTTGAAGATGGCGACTTTCTTTAGCATTTCCGGCTCTCCAAACCTCAGAAACCTCTCTGCTGGCCCAATGGGGAAGATGTCCGACCGTTTTTCCTCTGATTCACCATGAAAGCAGCGATCCAGATGAGGTCAACAGAGAAATCAAAAAAATCTTCACATTTTTGATCGCTAGGCGGGCCTCTCGGACCATTCATTTCCGGGCGGTCCCGAGCGACACTGGAGCGCGGGGAGACCGCCATGACCACCACCGTGCTCGACCACCCGCTGATGCATCACAAGCTCTCCCTCATTCGCGACCGGAAGACGCCCGGCGGACTGTTCCGGTCGCTCATCGAGGAGGCGGGCCTGCTCCTGGCGGTGGCGGCGACCCGGGAACTCCCGACGGAACCCGTGGCGGTGGAGACGCCTCTGGAGCGCACGAGCACCCTTCGCCTCAAGCCCCTGGACCCCGTGCTGGTGCCCGTCCTGCGCGCCGGGCTGGGCCTCCTCCCGGCTTTCCTCCACCTCATGCCCACCGCGAAGGTGGGGCACCTCGGCCTCTACCGGGACCACGACTCGCTGGTCCCGGTGCCCTACTACCGGAACTTCCCCCCGCTGCTCGAGGCGCGCCCCGTCTTCATCCTGGATCCCATGCTCGCCACGGGGGGCAGCGCCTCGGAGGCGGTCCGCCAGCTGAAGGCGGCCGGCGCGACGCGCCTGACACTGGTGTCCCTGCTGGCGGCTCCCGAAGGCATGGACCGCGTGCGCGCCGACCATCCCGACCTGGATCTGGTAATCGGCGCCGTGGACCGCCAGCTCAACGAGCGGGGCTACATCCTGCCTGGTCTCGGCGATGCGGGCG
>DAIDKC010000193.1 GCA_027451045.1 Holophagaceae bacterium
GTCTCCCTCATGGAGGAGGTCGCCACGGACCTCTCCTTCGCCCTGGACCACCTGGCGGGCGAGGCCGAGCGCCGGGCGGTCTCCGAGAAGTTCGCGAACGCCTTCCAGGCCAGCCCCGACGCCCTGACCATCAATCGCGTCGCCGACGGGGTCTACCTCGACGTCAACGAGGGGTTCCAGGCCATGCTGGGCTACGCTCCCGAGGAGGCCCTGGGGCGCTCCTCCCGGGCCGACGGCCTTGACCTGTGGGCGCGTCCGGGCGATCTCGAGCGGCTGCACGAGGTCCTGGAGCGGGAAGGCCGCGTCACGGGCCAGGAGGTTCTCCTGCGCCGGAAGGATGGAAGCCTCATCACGGGCCTCATGTCAGCCAGTTATCTGGAGGTGGAGGGCCAGCGCTGCTCGCTGGCCGTCACCCGCGACATCACGGACCGCAAGGTCCAGGAGCAGAAGCTGGAGCGCATGACCCAGCTCTACGCGGCCTTGAGCCAGGTGAACCAGGCCATCGTCTGGTCCAAGGACCGCCCCGCCCTGCTCGGGAAGATCTGCGAAGTCCTGGTGGAGTTCGGGAAGGCCAGCATGGCCTGGATCGGGATGGGCGAGCCCGGGACCTCCAGGGTGGTGCGTCTGGCGGACTACGGGGATGTCCAGGGCTACCTGGACGCCCAGAAGGTCCGGAGCGACGACACCGTCATGGGGCGGGGCCCCACGGGCATCGCCCTTCGGGAAGGACGCCCCTGCGTGATGAACGCCTTCATGCAGGAGTCCGCCACTCAGCCCTGGCACGCGGCCGCCGTCCGATGCGGCTACGCCGCGGCCGCCGCCTTCCCCATCCGCCAGGGTGGGGCGGTCTGGGGGGCCCTCACGGTCTATGCCCCGGTGGAGGGTTTCTTCGGAACGCTCGAGACCGCCCTGCTGGAGGAGGCCGCCCTGGACATCTCCTTCGCCCTGGACCACATGGCCGATGAGGAGCGGCGCCGGGAGGCCGAGGGGGCCCAGGGCCGCCTCCTGCGCATCCTGGATTCCAGCAGGAACGAGATCTTCGTCTTCGACGCGGAAACCCTGCGGTTCGACTATGCCAACGAGGGTGCCAGCCGGAACCTGGGATATCCCCTGGACGTCCTGCGCGGCATGACGCCGGTGGATTTCAATCCGGGGTTCACCGAGGCCTCCTTCCGCCAGGCGATCGAACCCCTCCGGGCTCATGCCACGGACCATCTCCGCTTCGAGGCCGTCCACCGGCGATCCGACGGGAGCCAGTACCCGGTGGAGGTCCACCTGCAGATGGTGGAAGAGGGGGGACGCAGCCTCTTCCTGGCGGTCATCGCGGACATCACCGAGCGGAAGCGCGCCGAGGATGAGCGGCGGGACCTGGAGATCCAGCTGCTTCAGACCCAGAAGCTGGAAAGCCTGGGGGCCCTGGCGGGCGGCCTGGCCCACGACATGAACAACGTGCTGGGGGCCATCCTGGGTGTGGCCTCCTCTCTCCGGGAGAAGCAGGGCGAGGATGGCGCGGATGCCAAGCCCCTCGACACCCTCATCCAGGCCTGCCTGCGGGGGCGCGGCGTGGTCAAGAGCCTGCTCTACTTCGCCCGCAAGGACCTCCAGGAGGAGCAGCCGTTCTCCCTGAACGATCTGGCGCGGGAGATGGCCCAGCTCCTGGGCCAGACCACCCTGAAGCGCGTCCAGCTGGAGCTGGACCTCCGGCCGGATCTCCCGCTGGTGCGCGGGGACGCCGGGGCCCTCAACCACGCCCTCATGAACCTCTGCGTCAATGCCGTGGACGCGATGCCCGAGGGGGGGATCCTCACCCTCAGGACCGAGACGACACCGGAGGGGGGCGTGGCGCTGCGGGTCAAGGACACGGGGGCGGGCATGACCCCCGACGTGCTCGCCCGGTGCAAGGATCCCTTCTTCACGACCAAAGCCAAGGGCAAGGGCACGGGGCTGGGGCTCCCCATGGTCCACAGCACCATGGAGGCCCACGAGGGGCGCCTGGAACTCCACAGCACTCCGGGGGCCGGGACGGAGGCCGTCATGCAGTTCCCGCCCTCGCGTCGGGTGACGGAGGTGACGGCGAGCGCGCCCCAGCCCGAACCGGCTCCCGTGACGGAAACGGGCGGGGATGCCCTGGCCATCCTGCTGGTGGACGACGATGACCTGGTGCGGGACTCGGTCCACGAGCTCCTGGAACTGCTGGGCCACCGATGCACCGCGGCCCGGGGCGGGCAGGAGGCCCTGGACCTGCTGGAAGCCGGCCTCGGTGTGGATCTGGTCATCCTCGACATGAACATGCCCGGCATGAGCGGGGCCCAGGCCCTGCCCCGGATCCTCGACCTGCGCCCGGGGCTGGAGGTGATCCTGGCCACGGGCTACAGCACCGAGGACATGGCGCCCCTCATGCAGGGCCGGCCCAATGTCCAGGCCATCGCCAAGCCCTTCAGCGCCGCGGAACTCAGGACGCGGATGGCCCAGGCCGCAGACAGGGCGCGCGGGCTGCGCACCCGCCTCTGATCCCCTTGCCGGAATTCATGGATCCGGACGGGGCGTCCGAAGGGGAACGAGACGCAACAACGGGAGGATGTCATGCCCATCGCCATCTGGAGCAGCCGGTTCGAGACGGGGATCCCCCTCATTGACCAGCAACACCAGACGCTTTTCGACGCCGTCAACAGGCTGGCGGACTCTTTCAAGAGCGGCACCGCCTCGGTCCAGGTAAAGGCGAGCCTCGATTTCCTCGTGGATTACACCGTCGAGCATTTCCAGACGGAGGAGAAGTTCATGAAGGAGATGGGCTACCCCAAGCTCACCTCCCACCTGGCCGAGCACGGACAGCTCGTCGCCAAGGCCAAGGATCTCCAGGCCCGCCTGGCCGAGGGCAAGCCCGTGACAGTGGAAGTCACCGCCTTCCTGGCGGATTGGCTGAAGCACCACATCAACGAATCGGACATGGGCTACGTGGAGTTCGCCAAGGCCCACAGCCGCGCCAAGAGATGAACCCGGACCGCCCCTGAGGATGCCCCCGTGGCCCGGATCCTGGTGCTCGACGACAGCAGGTTCATGCGCAACCTCGTGGCCCACTTCCTGGAGCAGGCAGGCCACGAGGCCGTGCCCTGCGAGGAATCCAGCCTTTCGGGGATCCAGGGATTCCTGCAGACCCACGGGCCCGACCTCGTGCTGACGGGCTACCAGATGCCCGGCTGCAACGGCCTGACCGTGGCCCGGCTTGCCCATGCCCATCGGGCGGACCTCCCGGTGGTGCTGCTCACCGCCACCCGCGACCCGGCCATCGAGGAGGCGCTCCTCAAGCACCAGCCCCTCTGCATCCTCCACAAGCCTGTGCAGGAGGGGGAACTCCTGGCCACCGTCACGCGGATGCTGGGGTAGGATCGGCCCAGGATCCTTGATGGAGGGCGGTCATGGCCGGGCGGGCGCTGGACGGGTTGGCGGAGGATTCCCTGCGGGCCTTCCTGGCCTGGAAGGAGGTTTCCCGGGCCGCCCGGCGGCAGCTCCTCCAGGCCTGGGCCGAGCAGTTGGCCCTGGTCAAGGATGAACTCGCGCGCCTCGTGACCCAGGAGACGGGGAAGCCCATCACCCTGGCCCAGGGCGAAGTCGCCCGGGCAGACGCGACCCTCCGGGCCACCCACGAAGCCCTCGGGACCTTCGGCGAGGAGGCCGTGCCCTACGACCTCATGGCCGGGGCCGATGGCTGCCGGGCCTCCCTTCGCCGCTTTCCCCTGGGGCCCGTCCTGGCCATCACGCCCTTCAACTTCCCCGTGAACCTGGCCATGCACAAGCTGGCTCCGGCGGTGGGGGCCGGATGCAGCGTCCTGTGGAAGCCGTGTCCCCAGGCGCCGCGCACCTCCCGCCTCCTCTGGGAGAGCTTCGAGGCGGCCCGACTCCAGGTCCAGGCACCCCTGCGTCTGGTCCAGCTCGCCCCGCCCGATCCCTCGGAGGCCGAACTGCTGGCCCAGGATCCCCGCGTGGCCGCCGTGAGCTTCACCGGCTCGGAGCGGGTGGGACGCCACCTCGAACGGCTGCTCGCCGGGAAGCGCCTCCTCCTGGAACTCGGCGGCAACGCCGCCGTGGTGGTGGACGAGGGAGTGGACGCCCTCCGCGTGGCGCAGCACCTGGCCCCCGCAGCCGTGGCGGGCGCGGGGCAGAGCTGTTCCAAGGCCCAGCGTTTCTACATCCACCGGAACCTCTGGGACGCCTTCGCACCCGCCTTCGTGGCGGCCGTGAAGGCCCTGCCCGTGGGCGATCCCATGGATCCTGCCACGGTGGTGGGCCCCCTCATTGACGAGGCCACCGCCGTGCGGGTGGACGAGGGGCTGGATCGCGCGGTGGCCGGAGGCGCCACGGTGCTGCTGCGCGGGAAGCGCCAGGGGGCCCTGCTGCCTCCCGCCATCCTCACGAACGTGCCGGAGGAGGATCCCTTCGTCTGCGAGGAGGTGTTCTCGCCGCTCTCGGTGCTCGTCCCGGTGGACAGCTTCGAGGAGGGACTGGAGCGGGCCGCCGCCACGCGCTTCGGGCTGCGCGCCAGCGCCTACAGCCGGGACCTGCGCCATCTCCGCCTGGCCGAAGCGAGGCTGCGGGCCGGCGGGGTGCTCCTGAACCTGCCGCCGACCTTCCGCCTGGACGCGGCACCCTTCGGGGGCGTGGCCGCCAGCGGCAATGCCTTCGAGGGACCGCGCTGGGCGCTGGAGGCCTTCTCGGAAGGGCGCCTCATCGTCGAGGGACCGGCGCTCTGAGCGCCGTCCTCCAGAGGCCGTCCATGCATCTCCCCCTGCCTCCCATGCCCGGCGACCTGGTCGTGGTCGTGCTGCATTCCCCCCGCGAGCGCCTCTGGGGCTGCCTGCTGAGGCTCGATCCCGCGGGCGTCGCCCTCCGGGGGCTGGATCTGGCGCCCTGGGAGGAGGTGCTCATGCTCGTCCGCACGGGCCAGGAGGACCAGATCGCCCTCGGGACCCGCTTCCTCCCCATGCACCGCATCGAGGTCCTGTACCGCGACGAACCCAGTTCCGGCGCCCCCAGCCTGGCCCAGGCCTTCCTCGACCGGACCGGCCTCGATCCGGCGGCCTTCCTGGGCGCGTTCCAGGCCCCCCCTCTGACGGAGACCCCATGAGCCACACCAACCACACCCTCTGGATGGACCGCTTCCGCGACCGTGCCCGGGAGCTGAAGCATCCGATCGTGCTGCCCGAAGGGCGGGATGACCGCACCCTCCAGGCTGCGCGCCTCCTGGTGGACCAGGGGCTCTGCTGCCTGACCGTGCTGGGCGATCCGGACGACATGACCCGCCGGGCCAAGGCCCTGGGATTCGGCCTGGGAGGCATGGACCTGGTGGACCCCGCCACGAGTGCCCGCCGCGAGGCCTATGCGGGCCTCTTCTTCGAGCGGCGGAAGGCCAAGGGCGTGACTGAGGCCCAGGCCCTGGAGGCGGCCGGGAATCCCCTCTGGTTCGGCTCCCTCATGGTGCAGGCGGGCCACGCCCACGGCATGGTGGCCGGCGCCCTCAACACCACCGGCGAGACGGTGCGGGCCTGCCTCCAGTGCATCGGCGCCGCCCCCGGCATCAAGACCGTCTCCAGCTTCTTCCTGATGATCCACCCCGATGCCGCCTTCGGCGAGCGGGGCGCCATGATCTTCGCCGACTGCGCCGTGGTGCCCGATCCGACCCCGGAGCAGCTGGCGGACATCGCCCTCGCCGCGGCCGGGAACGCCCGCCGCCTGCTGGATGCGGAACCCCGGGTGGCCCTCCTCAGCTTCTCCACCCGCGGCTCCGCGGAGCATCCCTGCGTGGACAAGGTGCGGCAGGCCCTGGCCATGGTCCGGGAGAAGGCGCCGGGACTCGCGGTGGACGGCGAACTGCAGGCGGATGCGGCCCTCATCCCTGCCGTGGGCCGGCGGAAGGCCCCGGACTCCCCTGTGGCGGGGCAGGCCAACGTGCTGGTCTTCCCGGATCTCGACGCCGGGAACATCGCCTACAAGATCGCCGAGCGCCTGGGCGGCGCTGCCGCCATCGGACCCTTCCTCCAGGGCCTGGCCAAGCCTGCCAACGACCTCAGCCGCGGGTGCAGCGCCCAGGACATCGCCGATACCGTGGTGCTGACGGCCCTCCAGTGAAGACCCTCGCCCTCTTCTTCTCCGGGACCGGCGGCAACGCCCTGAACCTGCTGACGGCCTGCCGGGACGGCCGGGTACCGGCCCGGCCGGTGCTCGGCGTCGCCTCCACCCCGAAGGCCGGCGGCATCGCACGCCTCGAGGGGGAAGGCCTGCCCGTGGCCGTGGTGGTGCGCAAGGACTTCGATTCGGACGAGGCCTTCTCCGAGGCCTGCTACCGCGCCGCCGACGCGGCCGGGGCGGAGGTGATCTGCCTCTGTGGCTGGCTGAAGAAGCTCGCGGTGCCGCCCCGCTGGGAGGGCCGCATCCTGAACATCCATCCGGGCCTGCTGCCCCGCTACGGTGGGCCGGGCATGTACGGCATGCACGTCCACCAGGCGGTCCTGGAGGCGGGCGAGTGCGAATCCGGACCCACCGTGCACCTGGTGGACGCGGAGTACGACCACGGCCGCATCCTCGCCCAGGCCCGGGTGCCGGTCCTCCCCGGCGACTCGCCGGAGGACCTGCAGCGCCGGGTCTACGCCGCGGAGATGGACCTCTATCCGAAGGCGCTGGCGGCCTTTCTGGCGGGACGGCCTACACTGGAGCCATGATCCCCCTCCTGACCGCCGCGGAGATGCGAGCCGCCGAGCGCCAGGCCATCGAGGTCTGGGGCGTGCCCTCGCTGGTCCTCCAGGAACATGCCGCCCTGGGCTCCCTGCGGCTGCTGCCCCCCGGCGTGCCCCTGGAGATCCTCGCCGGTCCCGGCAACAACGGGGGTGACGCGTTGGCCCTGGCCCGGCTGGCCAGGTTGGAGGGGCGGACGGTGCGGGTCTGGTCCCTGGGGGATCCCGGCGCCTGGCAGGGGGATGCCGCCCACCAGGCCCGGCTGTGGCAGGGCCTGGGCGGAACGGTCGAGCGCTGCGCCGATCCGTCGGGGGAGGTCCGCGCCTGGCGCGGCTGGGCGGTGGATGGCCTCTTCGGGCTCGGGAGCACCCGGCCCCTTTCGGGCGAGGCCGCCGCCTGGGCCGCGGCCCTGAACGCCTCCGGCCTGCCGGTGCTGGCCCTGGACCTGCCTTCCGGCCTGGATCCGAGCCGGGCGGAGGTGCCGGGCGAGGTTCTTCGCGCCACGCGCACGGCCTGCTTCGGGGCCCGGAAGGTCTGCCACGGCCTGCTGCCCGCGCGCGGCTGGTGCGGGGAGATCACGGTGGTGCCCATCCCGCTGGACCGGGAACCGTCGGGCGCCCTGAGCCTCCTGGACCGGCCTCGGCTTGCACCGAGGGATTGGGATGCCCACAAGGGCAGCTTCGGCCACGTGGGCATCCGGGCCGGCAGCCTGGGGATGAGCGGGGCCGCCGTCCTGGCGGCCAAGGGCGCCCTGCGGGTGGGGGTCGGCCTCGTGACGGTCCTGTGCGAGCCCGAAGTCCGGGCCGAGATCGCCGCCCAGGTGCCCGAAGCCATGGTACGTCCCTGGCAGGGAACCGTGCCGGAGGGGATTGATGTCCTCCTCGCTGGCCCCGGCGGCATCAGCAAGGTGCCCGCCTGGGACGGGCCCCTGGTGGTGGACGCCTCGGCCCTCCGGGAGGGCGAAGGCCCGCGCTGGATGGACCGCCCGGGTACGGCCCTCACCCCGCACCCGGGCGAATTCGCGCGGCTCTTCGGCCTGCCCCGGCCCCTCCTCATGGACGAGCGGCTGGCCCAGGCCCGCCAGGTGTCAGTGGGGCGGGCCGGGGTGCTGCTCCTGAAGGGAGCCCAGAGCGTGGTGGCGGGCGGGGGACGGGACGACCTCTGGATCAACCCCACGGGCCATCCGGGCCTGGCCACTGGAGGCAGCGGCGACCTGCTGGCCGGCATGGTGGCCGGATTCCGGGCCCAGGGCCTGCCCATGCGCGGGGCTGTGGCTGCGGCAGCCTGGTTCCACGGCGCGGCGGCCGACCGCCTTCCGGGCCCGGGTCTTCTCCCATCCGATCTCGCCGATGTGCTGCCGGAGCTGCTGCGTGCCTGACCGTTTCCTGCCCGACGATGCCGCCACCGAAGCCCTGGGCGAGGAACTCGCGCGCCTGACGCCTCCCGGAGGCACCTGGCTCCTCCATGGGGAGCTGGGAGCCGGGAAGACCACCTGGACCCGCGGGTTCCTCAGGGGGCTGGGCGGCGATCCCG
>DAIDKC010000194.1 GCA_027451045.1 Holophagaceae bacterium
CGGGTCGCCGCGCGCCGCGAACCGCTCGGGATCTACCTGCACATCCCCTTCTGTCTCGACCGCTGCACGTACTGTTCCTTCGCCACCACCCGCGACCGGAGCCTCCAGCCCGCCGCCGTGACGCGCCTCCGGATGGAGATCCGGGCCTGGGGCGAGGCCCTGGAGCGCCCCGCCGTGGATACCCTCTACCTCGGCGGCGGCACCCCCTCCCTCCTGTCCCGGCCCGAGCTCAGGGACCTCACCTCGGACCTCCGAGCCGCCTTCGACCTCGCCCCCCTTGCCGAGGCCACCCTGGAGGCCAACCCGGGCACCGTGGATGCCCCCTGGCTCGAGGCGGCCCGGGAGCTTGGCTGGGACCGCATCAGCCTCGGCATCCAGGCCCTGGACGACGCCCTCCTGGCCCGGCTGGGGCGGATCCACGGTGCCGCGCAGGCCCTGGAGGCGCTGGACTTGGCGCGCCGGGCTGGATTCGCCCGCCGGAGCGCGGATCTCATGGTCGGTATTCCTGGACAGCGGCTGTCGAAAGTCCTGGAGGACGCCCGGACCCTCGCCGGGACCGGGCTCGAGCACCTGAGCCTCTACCTCCTGGATCTCGACAAGGCCTGTCCCCTGAAGGCGGAGGTGGAGGCCGGCCGTCTGGCCCTCCCCTCCGAGGACGAGGTGGCCGACACCTTCGAGGCGCTCCAGGACCTCCTGCCGGAGCTGGGACTGGCCCCCTACGAGATCAGCAACTACGCGCGCCCCGGCGCCGAATCCCGGCACAACCTCCGCTACTGGGAGCGCCGCCCCTACCTGGGTCTCGGCCCCTCCGCCGCCTCCCAGATGGCCGACCTGCGCTGGACGGAACCGGGGTCGCCGTCCGCCTGGCTCGCGGGCCAGGGCACGTCCGACCTCCAGGTCCTTGCCACCGCCGAGATCCTGGCGGAGATCCCCCTGCTCGGCCTCCGCCTCCATCGCGGCCTGGACTGGGCCGCCCTCCGCATCCAGGCCCGGGCCGCGGGCCTGGATGCCCGGGTGGCGGGCTGGGAAGCCCGCCTGCGGGCCCTGGCCGGCGCGGGCCTCGCGGCCTGGGAGGGGGACCGGGTCCGTCTGACGCCGCGCGGCATGCTCGTCAGCAACGGGATTCTGGGTCTCTTCGTTTGACCTCGTGACATGATGGCCATTTCGGGAATCCCTCCATGCCCCACGCTGGCGAACTCGCCGCGCTCCTGACCTCGGCCTGCTGGGCCTTGAACTCGGTGTGCTTCACCCTGGCCGGACGGCGGGTGGGATCGGCTTCCGTGAACCTCGTGCGCCTGCTCATGGCCTGGGGCATGCTCGCTGCGGTCCACCTGGCCCTCCACGGCAGCGCCTTCCCCCTCCACCTCGGCACGGCGCGCCTGGGCTGGCTCTCGGTCTCGGGCCTCATCGGGTATGCCGTGGGCGATGCGGTGCTCTTCGAGGCCTTCCTGCTCATCGGCGCCCGCCTCTCCATGCTGCTCATGACCCTCTCCCCGGTGTTCAGCGCCGTGCTCGGCTGGGTCCTGCTCCGGCAGGATCTCGGCCCGGCGAAGCTGCTGGCCGGGGCCGTCACCCTCGCAGGCATCGCCTGGGTGGTGTGGGGGGAAGGCGACCGCGAGGCCCACCCGCACCTCTGGAAGGGCATCTGGCTGGGCATCGGCGGCGCCCTCGGGCAGGCGGTGGGCCTGCTCTTCAGCCTCTACGGCCTCGCGGGGGGCACGTCCCCCCTGTCCGCCAACCTCGTCCGGGTGAGCGCCGGTCTGGTGTCCCTCGGGATCTATCTCGTCCTGCGCCGGAAGCTGGCGGGCTCCTTCGCCGGCCTCCGGGACCGCCGGGCCGCTGCCCTGATCGCCCTGGGCGCCGCCACGGGACCCGCCCTGGGGGTGGTGCTCTCCCTCATCGCCATCGCGAAGGCGCCGATGGGCATCGCCGCCACGCTCATGTCCCTGGCCCCGGTCTTCCTGCTCCCGGTGGCGCGCTGGGGCTTCAAGGAGAAGGTGGGCCTCCATGCCATGCTGGGCACGGCCCTGGCCCTGGCCGGCGCCGCCGCGCTGTTCTTCGTCTAGGAGCGCCCATGCCCCTTCGCAAGGATCCCCTCACCTGGCTCTACCCCGCCCTCGAGCCCTACGCGACCCACCGCCTGAAGGTCTCGGACCTGCACGAGGTCTACGTGGAGGAGAGCGGCAGCCCCCAGGGCAAGCCCGTGGTGTTCCTCCACGGCGGCCCCGGGGGCGGGACCAGCCCCAAGCACCGGCGGTTCTTCGACCCGGAGAAGTACCGCATCGTGCTCCTGGACCAGCGGGGCTGCGGCCAGAGCACGCCCTATGCCGAGGTGCGGGAGAACACCACCTGGGACCTGGTGGCCGATCTGGAGCTCGTCCGGGAGCACCTGGGCATCGAGCGCTGGATGGTCTTCGGGGGCTCCTGGGGCGCCACCCTCGGCTTGGCCTATGCCGAGACGCACCGCGAGCGCGTCACGGAGCTGATCCTCCGCGGCGTCTTCCTCCTGCGCCAGCGCGAGGTGGACTGGCTCTACCAGGAGGGTGCCAGCCGCATCTTCCCGGACGCCTGGGAGCCCTACCGGGACGCCATCCCCGAATCCGAGCGCGGCGACTTCCTGCGGGCCTACGCCCAGCGCCTGCTGAGCGAGGATCCGGCCGTGAACCTGCCCGCCGCCCGGGCCTGGAGCATCTGGGAGGGCGCCAGCAGCAAGCTCCTGCCCGATCCGGACTTCGTCGCCACCTACGGCCAGGACGACACCACCCTCGCCTTCGCCCGCATCGAGTGCCACTACTTCCTGAACAAGGGATGGCTCGACGAGGGCCAGCTCCTGCGCGATGTGCACCGGCTGGCGGGCCTGCCTGGGACCATCGTCCAGGGGCGATACGACATGGTCTGTCCCATCGAGAGTGCCTGGGCCCTTTCCCGGGCGTGGCCGGAGGCCGACCTCGTCATCGTCCCCGACGCCGGCCACAGCGCCACCGAGCCCGGCATCTCGCGGGCCCTGGTGGCGGCTGCGGACCGCTTTGCCCGATGAGAAGTCAGCGGGCCATCTGAGTAGCCGATTTGCCTGCTATCATCCACTTGAACTCTGCCTACCGACTCCTGGAGCACCCGTGGCAGCTGCCATAACACCGATCAATCAACCCCAGAGGCCCCATGCCATTGAAGGGGTCACCTTTGCACTTGAGTTTTCAGTACCCCTAACTTCTCCAGAAATTCGATCATTGGCGCAGTTACACCCTCGCCTAGCAGAGCAACTCCCCCGAAAACTTGAAGGAGCGGGAATCATTATCAATCTTGGGCAAGGAGCTTCTCCAGTTGCTCCCCCCCAAGAAATCACCTCCGTCACCTTTGATAGCCTAAAGGAAAATGGGCAGCCCAAATGGGCCCTTAAGGCAGAGTTACCCTTCATTTCAGTTTATTGCGGCGACTATACTCGGTGGGACCAAGTTTGGGCTAAAACAATTGAGCTATTAACCCCATTTATGG
>DAIDKC010000195.1 GCA_027451045.1 Holophagaceae bacterium
CTGGCGGATGTGCTGGGACAGAGCGATACGGGGGACCTGGCCAGGCTGCTCCAGGCCACGCGCCGCAAGCCGGAGCACGGGATCCGGCCCGCGGGCGCCGAGGCCCTGGCCCAGTGGGCCACCACGGGCAAGCACCGCTTCCGGGGCGGCTGGGAGCTGTGGTGGATCCAGGGGGCCCCCCAGAGCGGCCGGAGCACCCTGGCCGCTGCCGCGCTCCGGGCCTGGACCGAGCGCACCGGACGCCCCGCCCGCTATGCGTCCATCCGCGCCCTCAGCCAGGCCATCAAGGACGCCTACTACGACGTGCGCAGCTTCCAGAACCAGGCCTTCCAGAGCGTGCGGGACCTGGTCGAGCCGCTGGAATCCGTCGGGCTCCTGCTGCTGGACGACTGGGACCGCATGGACTCCGACATCCGGGTGGCCGCGGCGCTCGCCCAGCTCCTGGACCACCGCTACGCCGAGGAGCTGCCGACGCTCCTCACCGCCGCCTCCTCGCCGGAGGGGCTGGAGCGGCGGGAGGGCCATCCCGTGATGCGCCTGGAGGACGCCAGCCTCCTGGGGCGCCTCCGGGGCGCCGAGCGGGTGGAGATGGTACCCGCCCTGCGCCCCTGGCTTGAACGGCTGGCCCGGCCATGAGGCGGATCCTCCGGGGTCTCCTTCGCCTCCACCTCGCCCGGCGGCGGGGCCTCTGGGCCGCCCTCGTGGCCCTGACCCTGCTCCTGGGCTGGGGGGCCCTCCGGGTCCAGCGCGCCCTGGATCTGATGAGCCTCCTGCCCGCGAGCGACCCCGTGGTGCGCGCCAACCTGGAGGCGGGGGTGGGCCAGCAGGAGCTGGTGTGGCTCGTGGCCGAGGGCACGCCATCCGACCTGGACGCCCGCCGGGCCTGGGCCGAGGATCTCCTGGACCGGCTGATGGCCCGGGGCCACGTTCCCCTCAACGGCCTTGCTTCCGAGGGGCGCGTCTCGGCCCCCGTGTTCGTGCCAGGCCCCGTGGGGGTCAGCCCCTGGCCGGCCCTCCTCGCCGCGGGCGCCCTCCCCGAAGGGGATCCCGCCGTCAGCCGCCTCGCCACGGAGACCCTCTACGCCCTGGCGCCAGCCTGGCTCGGGGATCGTCTGGCGCCCCTCCGGGATCCCGTGGAGGTGCAGCGGCGCCTCCAGGCCACGGCCCGGGCTCTGCGGTCGCCGGAGCCCGTCCAGGCGGCTCTGGCCAGCCTGGACCCTCTGGACCTCCGGGACCTGGCGCCCCAGAACGGCGAGGGCATGGGTCGTGCCCGGCAGATCGGGCGGGACTTCAGCCTGAGGATCCGCCCCGGCTATTTCGAGACCAAGGACGGTCGCCTGGTGCTCCTGCCCCTGGTGGCGGGATTCCCGGCCTCCGACACCCGGGCCACCCAGCGGGTGCTGGTCTGGCTGGGGCACGGGGCCCGGGGCCCCCTGCCCAGCCGGGCCAGCCTGGCCCAGGCCGTCAGGGCCCTCGCGCCCACGGCGGATCGCGCCTTCCCGATCCAGGTGACGGGAGCCCACGCCATCACCGCGTGGGAATCCCACCGTCTCGCCTTCGAGGTCGCCTTCAGCCTCGCCCTCAGCTTCCTCCTCATCGGCCTGGTCTATTGGCTGGGCTTCCGCACCCTGGCGGGCTACGGCTTCGTGATGGGGCCCCTGGTGGTGGGGATGGTCTGGGCCCTGGGGCTCACGGGCTGGGTGCTGGGCCGCCTGAACCTCATGGCCGCCGGCTTCGGCGCGGTGCTCATGGGGGTCGGCGACGACGTGGGCATCCTGCTGTTCAGCCGCTACCGGGACGAGCGACGCGCCGGGCGGGGCAAGGTGCGCGCCCTCCGCGCGGCCCTGCTGGGGACGGGGCCGGGCGTGGTGGCCGGCGCCCTCTCCACCTCCTTCGCCTTCCTGGCCCTGGCCTTCGCGCCCTTCCCGGGCATCCGCGACCTGGGGCTCACCACGGGCCTGGGCCTTCTGGCCTGCCTGGCCGCCACCTTCCTGCTGCTCCCGCCCCTGCTGCTGGCCCTGGACCACGGGCGGGGCACCTTCGCCCCGGGTCCTGCGGCAGCCCTGCCCGGATCCCGCCCCTGGAAGCCCTGGCTGGCCCTGGCCCTGCTGGTCCTGGCGCTGGCGGGGGCGCCCCGCACCCGGTGGCAGGAGGATCTCCGCCGCTTCCGGGCCGTAGGCAACCCCGCCCTGGAGCTGCAGCAGCGCCTCTCGAAGACCCTCGGCGCCAGCCTCCAGCCCCTGGCCCTCCAGATCCCCCTGGGCGATCCGGACCGCCTCCCGGCCCGCTGGAACCGCCTGAGCCCCCTGATGCGGGCCGCCGGTGTCCCCATGCCGGACTGGGAGCGCCTGGATCCCGAACTGCAGCACATCCTCGGGTCCAGGACCTGGCACCAGCAGGTCCTCGACGAGGGCTCGCCCTGGTATGGCGCGCTCGTGCCCTATGACAACGAGACGGGGCGGCAGTATCGCAACTGGGAACTGCCGAAGGAGCGCCGCCGCGTCGACACCTCGGAGGGCGGCGAGCGCCACTGCATGGGGATCTTCCTCGCCCAAATGGCTCAGCGCGGCCATCGGGACGAGTTCCTGCCCGCAGCCGTGCGCTATGCGGACTTCGTGCGCCATCGCCTCCAGGAGCCGGA